>NZ_JBYNRX010000028.1:0-23250 GCF_057785375.1 Roseiflexus sp. | reverse complement strand
AGCGGCGGCGCGGGCGGCGGTGGAGGAGCAGGTGCGACGCGAAGCGGCGGCGCGGGCGGTGGAAGCGGCGGCGCGGGCGGCGGCGGAGGAGCAGGCGCGGTGGGAAGCGGCGGCGCGGGAAGCCGCCGAAACGCGACTGCGCGCCCTGGAAGAGGAGTTGCGCCGACTGCGCGGCGAGGGATGACGCCCCGCACGGCGTGTCCGGCCAGAGACCGAACCTTTGTGCTGGACTGGCAAGAAGGTCAACTAATGGCGCTGGCTGGGCGCTGCGCTGGCTGAGCCTGTCGAAGCCAGCGCCAATTGCAAGACGGTCAACGCGCGCGCTATTGTAAGTGCGGTAGCTGCATCATTGCAAAGCGATAGCAAGCAATTTCCTGTGTAACGAGTGCTTGTTTCATTGCTTGCGCTCATTGGAGTGATGGCAGCACAGAGTTATTCGGACAGTCTCTTGCTCAGTCCTGCCCTATCTTCTGCGCTGTCGCTTCGGCGGCTTTTCCCCAGGCAACAGGAGGAGATCCACGTCAATCAAATCTTGGGGACGTCCTGAGGCCAGTTTTGCTTTGATTCAGATCAGACCTGGAAATGAAGGGCGCAATCAAGTCATCAAAAGGTACTTCATATCGCTACTGCCGGGCAAACTCAAACTCCACGCCTGGGATTCCCACGAATACATCGACTCGTAGCGGAGGAACGCCCATCTGGGAGATGGTCTCTTCTTCCATAAATCACGTTCCGTCAGATCAGACAGAGGAGCGCCAAACGCTCGCAATGCCTGGTAGACCGCTCTGGCGTTCTGCTCATCTGTACCAATCCACAGATCGAGATCTTTCGTGTACCTGGGTTCAGCGTACTGGACGACGGCGTAGCCGCCAATAACAAGATACCGGATGCCGCTGGCGTTGAAAAGTCTCAACAGATCGCTGAAGTCTGAGTTGACAAACATCGACGCCCTTTACCCGGTGCGCATGGACAACCAATTCCCATGCTGCTGCAAATCGGTCGCGTGGCTCTTGAGCCTGCCAGAAAGCCCGGTTGAATGAGCGATTCATGTCTTCAATTCGTCCTGTGCGTTCTACGAAATTCATTCGTTTCATTGTGCAACGCCCATCAGGGCTGATCTGGTCTTTTCTGTCGATTGTAATTATACGCCAGTCTCAGAACGAGCGACTGCTGAACCAGGTCTCAATGCGATAGCAGTCCTTAAGATAAGGAAGGAAAAGAATGGTCGTGAACGCTAGTCTCTCATGCGACATTGCCATCATCGGCGCCGGCCTGGGAGGGGTGGCGGCGGCGCTCGCCGCCTGCGACAATGGCGCCTCGGTCGTGCTCACCGAAGCCACCGACTGGCCCGGCGGTCAGGCGACCAGCCAGGGGGTCAGCGCCCTCGATGAGCACCGCTACATCGAGACATTCGGCGCTACCCGCCGGTATGCCGCATTCCGCGAGGCGATCCGCGACCACTACCGCCGCCGGTATGGCGTGACGGCCATGCCCGACGGCTCGCCGCTCAACCCCGGCGATGGGTGGGTTTCGGCGCTCTGCTTCGAGCCGCGTGTCGGCGTGGCGGCCATTGCGGAGTTGCTGGCGCCGCACATCGTCAGTGGGCGATTGAAGACCCTGTACAACCACGCTCCGGTTGCCGCAACCGTGCGCGATGACGCGATCACCAGCGTTACCGTGCGAGGCGCCAGTGGAGATGTGGCGATCACGGCGCGCTTCTTTCTCGATGCCACTGACCTCGGCGACCTGCTGCCGCTGGTGGATGCGCCGTGGGTGACAGGCGCGGAAGCGCGCGACGATACGGGCGAAGCCGATGCGCCGGAAGAGGCGCGCCCTGGCGAAGTGCAGGGGTTCACGTTCTGTTTCGCCGTCGAATATCGCCCCGGCGAGGACCATACGATTCCGAAGCCGGACGGATACGAGCGCCTGCGTGATGCGCAACCGTTCACGCTGACCCTCACGGCATCCGATGGGTCACCGCGCCCGTTCCGCGTGTTCGAGACCGGACCGACCGGGCTGCCGCCGTTCTGGACCTATCGCCGTTTGCTGTCGGGGCGCCTGTTCGATCCTTCCGGCGCGTTGCACGACATTGCAATGATCAACTGGAATGCGAACGATTATCACCACGCCGATCTGATCGGCGCAGCGCCCGCAGAGCGTGAGCGGATTCTCGATGAAGCAAAACGGCTGTCCCTGTCGTTTCTCTACTGGTTACAAACCGAAGTTCCGCGTGATGACGGCAGCGGGTATGGTTACCCTGGTCTCCGTCTCCTGCACGAGGTCATGGGAACCACCGATGGTCTGTCGAAGACGCCGTACATCCGCGAGTCGCGCCGCATCTGGGCGCTGCGGCGTGTGACTGCCGGCGATATCCTGGCTGCCGGACGCACAACGGCGCGCGCGGCGCACTTCTCCGATTCGTGCGGCGTCGGGTGGTATTTTATGGACCTCCACGCGGCAGTGGGGAACCCGCGCAGCATGTTCGCGCCAACGCTGCCGTTCCAGATACCGCTGGGCGCGCTTATCCCGCAGCGTCCGGCGAATCTGCTGGCGGCGTGCAAGAACATTGGCACGACCCATCTCTCCAATGGTTCGTATCGGCTCCATCCGGTGGAATGGAACATCGGCGAGGCGGCTGGCGCGCTGGCGGCGTTCTGCCTGACCCACCGCGTCCATCCGCGCGAGGTGTGGGAAGGACCGCTGCTGCGCGTCTTTCAGCGCCATCTGCTCGCCCAGGGTGTGCCGCTGGAATGGGCGATCGATATTCCTCCCGCTCATCCGCATTTCATTCCAACGCAACTGCTGTTGCTCGAAGGAGCGCTGGACGGACACGGACCGCGCGCAGCATCGCTCGCCATCTCGCCGGATCAACCGGTAGCGCGCGCCGACGCTCCTGCCGTGCTCCGCGCATTGCTGCGCGTCGCCGGCTCGCCGGCTGAGCCGGTGCTCGATCCGGCGCCTGATCATCAGCCGCTCAGCCGCGCAGAAGCAGCGGCAACCCTGGCGCTCGCAGAGTTGCCCGCAACCGGCCTGAGCGACCCTCCCACCTGGTCGGATCTGTGTACGACTATGCGCCCGCTCGTTTGAAGCGCGCCGGATCGAAGAGCGCAATCGGGTGACAGGTGTTGCCGGTCATCGCCAGGTCTGCCAGGATTTCGCCGATCACGCTGGCAAATTTGTACCCGTGACCCGAACAGGGCGACGCAACGATCACCTGCGGCATATGCGGATGCGGCGCAATGATGAAATGGTGATCAGGCGTGAGGGTGTAGAGACAGGTAGCCGTCGCCACGAGCGCCCCGTTCAGTGACGGAATACGCTGCGCCAGAGCAGCGCGCATTTCTGCGATCTCCTCCGGGTGCACCATGCGATCCACCCGATCCGGGTCGGTCGGATGCCCGCGGTAGAAGAACGCGACCTTGACGCCGCCCGGTGGTCCGTCCTGCGCCGGAAACCCGTAGAGCGCATCGCCCCCGGCATCCTCCCAGATGTAGATCGGGAATCGACCAGCGCTGAACGGCGCGCGTCCGCCAACCGGCTCGAACCAGTAGAGCGCCTGGCGCTCGATGGTCAGCGGCAGCGCCAGATCGGCAAGCAGACGCGGCACCCATGCGCCTGGCGCGATAACGGCGCGTTCGGCTTCGTAGATCCCCTGCGGCGTAGTGACGCGCACACCGCCGCCGGGAGTTGTTTCCCAGGCAGTGACCGGTTCGTTGAAGTGCAGATCGGTGCCGTGGCGCGCCGCCTGATCGAGGTGCGCCCGAACCGTCGCTTCGGGGTCGAGAAACCCGGCGTGCGCCTCGTACAGTGCAACCTCGTCGTTGCTGACGTTAAAGGGTGGGAAACGGCGGCGAATGTCGGCGGCATCGAGCAGTTCGTGGGGCAGGTTGTGCATTTGGGCGCTGCGCAGCGCGCCGCTCACAACCTGGCTGTTTGCCCGACCGATCATCAGACCGCCGGTGATCGTCAGCAGCGGCTCACTACTCGTGCGTTGGAGTTCTTCCCACAATTCGTAGGCGCGCAGCAGCAACGGCACATACGCCGGGTCCTCGAAATACGCCTGGCGAATGATCCGCGATCTGCCGTGGCTCGATCCGCGATCGTGCGCGGGTGTGAAGCGTTCCAGCCCAATCACCTGTTGCCCGCGCCGTGCCAGGTGGTACGCTGCGGCGCTTCCCATTCCGCCTAGCCCGATAACAATGACGTTCCCCATGGAACCTCCTTACCGGCGCGCAAGTTCGAGCGCCTGCTGCAAGCCGCAACGCAACGGCTCCTCGGTGTAGCGCAGTGCGTTGGCGCGTCCCTTGCGAATCAGTTCTGCGCGCAGTTCCGCATCTTCCTTGATCGCCAGAATTGCGTCGGCAATGGTGCAGGCGCCGACAAAGTGCTGCCAGCCGCCCGAACTGTGGATGGCGGTGTCGATCGGTTCGAGCAGATACGCCCCGTCGCCGACGACCTCCGCCATGGCGCTGCGGTCGTTCGTGACTGCCGAGGGCACGTCGCAGAGCGCCGCTTCAAGCGGCGCCAGTTCGAACGCACCCGAGTGGGGGACATTCACCAGCAGGTCGCACACGTTGAGCCGTTCGACATACGTGTAGTTCGCCGGAATAGTCGGGCGCTCCGGCGGCGCGTCCTCGCTGGCAGGAGCGTCTGCGTCGTAGGGAATCCCGCTCAGTTGCCGGAAATCGCCCTGCGGGAAGAGCGCCAGGTCAGACACGCCGAGATGGTCGGCGACGTGGATCAGGTTGCAGCTGCCGAGCCAGGGATCTTCGTTGGTTGGCTGACAATGGAAATAGGCGATGATGTCGTCTGCCCGACCGCGCGCCCGCAACTGCTGCAACGCCATCATCACGCGCGGTTGCTGTTTGCGCTCGGTGTTGCGCCCAAACACGCCGACAACGAAGCGCCCGTCCAGACCGGCGGCGTGGCGCAGCGCCTCGCGGTTCGGCAGCGGGCGAAACAGGCGGGCATCGACCGGGTGCGGCGCGGCGATGATATTGGGAATGCCAAGCGACGCACTATAGTTCGCTGCGGCGTATGTCGGCGTCAACGCAGCGCGAAAGCCGCGCAACACCTGCATCAGATCGCGATCAAAAGGAATGGTGTCGATCACGAAATGGCAGATCATGGGACCCGACCAGCCCGCGGCGCGCACGGCGGCGGCAAAGCGGGCGACAGCGCCGAGATCGTAGTGGATGAATATAAGGTCCGGTCGTTCGGCTTCCAGAAAACCGGGGAGGAGCGGCAGCGCCTCTTTCTGGTCGCGCGGCATCGGCACAATCCGGCACGGGTAGCGTGTCGGGTCGAACGGCTGGTCCGCCGCGCACACGCCGAACACCACCGTCTCGTGCCCCCATTCGGCGAGGATGCGCGTCAGATGGCGGGCGTGAATGCCAAAACCGGTCGCCACCCACGGCGACTCGGAGAGAAGAGCAATTTTCATAGCATCTCTGGCGATAGCGGCATCCGCCGTAAACTACATGGTAGTATACCGCAGAGAAGCGCGCCGTAGATCTCTGATCCTCAAACAAGCGCAAACTTTGTGCCATTTGACACAAAGCCCGCGTGGTGGTAGAGTACACGTGAATATGCGCTACCCGAGGCGCATGCCGATGTCAGCGCTGGAAAGCGAGTTGTCTGTCTATGTCTCCGCTCGCCGAGCATATCGTTCTCCGCGATCTGGACATCGAAAACATCGCTGATTTCGACGTCTATCTGCAGCATGGCGGTTATGAAGCGTTTCGCATCGCCATAACCGAACGCAACCCTGCCGATATTGTTCAGACGGTCAAGGACTCCGGGTTGCGCGGGCGCGGCGGCGCAGGGTTCCCCACCGGCGTCAAGTGGGGGTTCCTGCCCAAAGATGTCTATCCGCGCTACCTGCTCTGCAACTGTGACGAAAGCGAACCCGGCACCTTCAACAATCATCAGATCATTGACCGCAATCCGCACCAGTTGATCGAGGGGATTGCGCTTTCCGCTTACGCGATCGAGTCCAACCTGGCGTATATCTACATCCGCGGCGAGTTCGCCGCCGCCGCGCGCCGCCTGGAGCGCGCCATCGCGCAGGCGTATGAGCGCGGCTTCCTCGGCAAGAACATTTTCGGCAAAGGGTACAACCTCGACATCTATGTGCATCGCGGTGCGGGGGCGTACATCTGCGGCGAAGAAACGGCGCTCATGGAGTCGCTCGAAGGGAAGATCGGTCAACCACGATTGCGCCCTCCCTTCCCGGCGGTCGCCGGTCTGTACGGCAAGCCAACGATCATTAACAATGTCGAGACGCTGACGAACGTGCCGATGATCGTGCGCCACGGCGCTTCCTGGTATCGTCAGTTCGGCACCGAAAAAAGTCCGGGTACGAAAGTCTTCTCGATCTCTGGTCATGTGAAGCGCCCTGGCAACTATGAAGCGCCATTCGGCATCCCGCTGCGTGAACTGATCTTTTCTCCCGATTATTGCCAGGGCATGCGCAGTGATCGCAACGTCAAGATCGTCGTGCCTGGCGGCGCCTCAGCCGGTTGGCTCACCGCCGACGATCTCGATGTGACGATGGACTATGAGGCGCTGGCGGCGAAGGGGAGCATGCTTGGCTCCGGCGGCGTGATCGTGCTCGATGAAAGCGTTAGCGCCGTTGAAGCAGCATACAAGATGGACGAGTTCTTCAAGCATGAGTCGTGCGGCAAGTGCACGCCGTGCCGTGAAGGAACGTACTTCCTGGTCAAGGTGCTGCATCGTATCACGCATGGTCACGGCCGCCAGGAAGATATTCCGCTGCTCCACGATGTGTATAATCAAATGGCGGGCAACTGCTTCTGTCTACTGGGCGAAAGCGCCGTCGTGCCGATCCGCAGCGCACTGCGCCTTTTCCCGCACGAGTTCGAGCAGGCGATCGCCCGGACCGGCAATGGATACCACGACACAAAGGCGCTGTCGGTTCACTGAGGTTTTCCGATGACGACCATCACGCGCTGGACAGTCGAGATTGTCGAGACGCTGCCGCGCCTGGAAGGCGGACGGTATGAGATTCTCGACGGAGAACTGTACGTGACGCATCAACCCCACGTTCGCCATCAGATCACGTGCGATAATATCATCGTGGCGCTGGGAGGCTGGAGTCTGGCGACCGGCGCTGGAAGAACGATTCAGGCGCCCGGCTTGATTTTTGCCGATGATGAAGCGGTTGCCCCCGATCTGGTGTGGATCAGTCGCGCGCGACTGTCGGATGTGATTGGCGATGATGGTAAACTGCACGCAGCGCCCGATCTGATTGTTGAGATTGTGTCGCCTGGCAAAGCCAATGAAGAGCGCGACCGCGAAAAGAAACTCGCGCTCTACGACCGGCGCGGCGTTCCAGAATACTGGATCGTTGACTGGCAGGCGATGACTGTCGATGTCTTCCGCCGCGCTGACGAGGCGCTCCGGCATGTAGCGATGCTGAAACCTGGCGATGTCATGACTTCTCCGTTGCTCCCCGGTTTTTCCTGCGAGATTGGGCGCTTCTTTGCGATATAATAACCAGCCCGCCGTAACGCGGCGCTAGAGGTGTGCATATGCCCGATGTAACCCTGGTCATCGATGGACAGACGGTGACCGTCCCGGCTGGAACAAACATTGTGGATGCGGCGCGGGTCGCCGGGGTCGCTATTCCGGTCTTCTGCTACCACCCTAAACTCAAGCCGGTCGGCATGTGCCGGATGTGCCTGGTTGAGGTGTGGACGCCGAAGATCGACCCGGTGACACGCCAGGTGGTGATCGGTGAGGATGGCCGACCCGTGCTGGCGTTGATGATGGGGAAATTGCAACCCGGTTGCGTCACGCCGGTCGGCGAGGGTATGGAGGTGCGCACCACGACGCCGAAGGTGCGGTTTGCGCAGAAGGGGCAACTCGAATTTCTGCTGACCTCGCATCCCCTCGATTGCCCGGTGTGCGACAAAGGCGGCGAGTGCCCGTTGCAGAATCTGACGATGCAGTTCGGTCCGAGCATGTCGCGCTTCGACTATGACGACAAGATTCATTTCGAGAAGCCGATCCCGCTTGGCGATCTGATCTACCTCGACCACGAGCGTTGCATCCTTTGCTCACGGTGTGTGCGCTTCCAGGATGATCTTGCCGGCGACCCGGTGCTTGGCTTCGATAACCGCGGGCGCGCCTGGGAGATTATCTCGCAGTCCGATCCGCCGTTCGACTCGAAGTTTTCGGGCAATACTACCGATATCTGTCCGGTCGGCGCGCTGACGACCGCCGATTTCCGGTTCAGGGCGCGCGTCTGGGAATTGCGCCCGACTCCCAGTATTTGCCCGCACTGCCCGGTGGGGTGCACCATCTCGCTCGATATGCGCTACGACCGCCTGATGCGTGTGATGCCGCGCGAGAATGAGTATGTGAATGACATCTGGATCTGCGACAAAGGGCGGTTTGGGATGCGCTTCATTGAAAGCCCGGAGCGCCTGCGCCAGCCGCTCGTTCGCAAGGGCGATGCGCTGACGCCGGCAACCTGGGATGAAGCGATGACCCTGGTCGCTGAGAAGTTAAACGCCATCCGCACCCACGCAGGTGCGGCGGCGCTCGGCGGGCTGGCAAGCCCCGACCTGCCGAACGAGGATCTCTATCTGTTCCAGAAATTGTTCCGCCAGGTGTTGCGTTCGCCGAACCTCGACTGCTGCACCGGCGCTCCAGGAGAATCGGAGATCGTCGATCTTGGCGCAACGCTCGGCGTCGGCAAAGGAACCAACCTGTCGAACCTGGGCGCGGGAACGGCAGTGCTGGTGGTCGGCGCAGACCCCGAAGAAGAAGCGCCGCTCTATGTGCTGCGGCTGCGCGGTATTGTGGCGCGCGGCGGCGATCTGACGGTTATCAACCCGTACCCGACGAAACTGGACCGCACCCCTGCGCGGGTTCTTCGCACCCGTGCCGGCGCTGAGACGTTCGTTGCGCTGGCATTGCTAAAGGTCCTGATCGAAGAGAACCTGATCGCCGCTGACTTCGTGGCGCGCCGTGTGCAGGGTCTCGACGACTTGAAGGCGCGACTACGCAATCACAGTGTCGCATCGCTCTGTGAGGCCGCCGACGTTGCAGAGGACGAGGTGCGCGCCGCTGCGCGCGCGTTTGCGCAAGCCAGTAACGGTATCATCATGTACGGACGGGTGGCGCTGGCGGTTGGAACGGACCTGATCGATGCGCTCGCCGATCTGGCGCTGCTGACCGGACACGCCGGCAGTCCGAATAATGGCATTATTCCGCTCATTCCTGGCGCGAATGCGCGCGGCGCGCTCGATATGGGCGTGTATCCGGGCGCCGGCAAAAAACGCGGCTTGAAGGCGCGCGAGATGTGGACAGCCGCGCGCGAAGGGCGTTTGCGTGGCATGATCATCGCCGGAATGGACCCGGTACGTGACAATCCGGCAGTGGCTGAGGCGCTCGATGCGCTGGAGTTCCTGGTGGTGCAGGACATCTTCCTCACCGAAACGGCGCAACGCGCCGATGTCGTGCTGCCGACGGCGTCGATCGCTGGACGCGAAGGAACGCTCACCAACGCTGAGCGGCGGGTGCAACGCTTCCGCCAGGCGCGCATTCCCGAATACAACACCCCGGCGGGGTGGGACGTCGCTCAACGTATTGCGCGCGCGTTGATCTCCATCGGTGTGAAACCGGCAGCGCCCGATGGTCAGGGGGATGGGCGCAATGCACAGCGTGCTCCGGCAAAAACCGCAGCAGCAACTGTGTCGCCTGACCAGTGGGATTATGTCGTCGCTGGTGATGTGGCGGACGAAATTGCGGCGACGGTGCGCGGCTACGCCGATACGACCTACGAAAGCCTGGGGTTGACGCGCAAGCCGCAGTGGGGGCGACAGCCGAACGAGGCGGTTTTCTATGATGGCACGTCCTACGAAAATACGGAAGGTGTCGGCGTTCAGATCGCTGCTGACGCCGATAATCCGAAAGCCATGTTTTCGTTGCGCGCACGTGTGCCGTCACAGATTGACATAAACAGTGATCGCCCTTACATGCTGCTGGCGGCGCCACGCGCCTATGATGGCCGCGCATGGAGCCGCGACTCGAAACTGTTGCCGCGTATGGTCGCGCCGCACCTGCTGCTGAACGCAGAGGACGCAGCGGTGTTGGACGTTGCGCCCGGCAGTCTGGTGCGGATCGTGTCCGAGGCCGGCAGCGCCGTTCTGCCTGCGCAGATCGACCGCCGTCTGCCGCGTGGACTGGTGCTGGCGCCCGATGTGAACGGCGCGCCATTGAGCGCAGTGCAGACCGGTCCGCTCACGCGGATTGCGATGATGGCGCATATCGATGAGACGGTGGAAACACGATGACCTGGATCGATCTCGTCATTCTCGTCGTCAAGTGCATCGTGCTGTCGCTGGCGGCGACGACAATTTTTGCCTACTTTACGCTGTTCGAGCGGCGAACGCTGGCGCGATTGCAGAACCGCGTCGGACCGAACCGCGCCGGACCGGGAGGATTTCTGCAGCCGCTCGCTGATGCGGTTAAGTTGTTCTTCAAAGAGGACGTGACGCCGCTGCTGGCGGATCGCTGGGTTTACCTGGTGTCGCCTGCTTTTGCGCTCATTCCTGCGATTATCATCTGGGCGACCATTCCGGTCGGCATGTGGCCCGACGGGCAGGGAGGCAACTGGTTGCAACTCGCCGAGATTAATGTCGGCGTGCTCTACCTGCTGGCGGTCACATCGGTTGGCGTGTATGGCATTGCAATTGCAGGATGGGCGTCAAACAACAAATACTCGATGATCGGCGGTATTCGCGCCTCGGCACAGGTCATCTCCTATGAACTTGCGCTCGGATTGACCGTCCTGGGCGCGGTGATGCAGGCGCAAAGCTTCAGTACGGCGGAGATCGTCGAACGGCAAATGCAGATGTGGAATATCGTGCCGCAGTTTCTGGGGTTTGTGGTGTTCATCATTGCCGCCACGGCCGAGGTTGTGCGTGCGCCGTTCGACCTGGTCGAAGCCGAGCAGGAACTCGTCGGCGGGTACAACACCGAGTACAGTTCGATGAAATTCGCGTTGTTCTTTATGTCGGAGTATGTCAAACTGGTGGCGATGAACGCGATTGCTGTCGTTCTCTTCCTGGGAGGCTGGCAGTTCCCCGGTTTGCAGATGCTGACGCTGGTTGTGACGCAACAGTATGGCGCTACGATCGGCAATGCCGTGCTCGGGTTGACGTCGCTCGGCGCATTCCTGCTCAAAGTGCTGCTGCTGTCGTTCGTTTCGGTCTGGATCCGCGCCACATTGCCGCGGGTGCGCTATGATCAGTTGATGACCCTGGGCTGGAAAGTGTTGCTGCCGCTCGCGCTCATCAATGTCGCTATCACCGCCGTACTGAACGTTCTGCTGCCGGACGCGCCAACCCTCATCGCTATCATCGGGCTGGTCGTTGGCGTCATTATTCTGATGGTCACAGCAATCGTCGGCAGGCCAGGCAAGGAGAAGCGCACGGTGAAACTGGTGGAGATCAGCGCCTGATGCTGTGTGGTGTGTATGGACGATCCGCCTCGTGCGATTGGAACGTTTCTAGTGAAATGAGACCCATGCTATGATCGGCGCCCTGTTCAAAGGTCTTGGCACCACGCTCCGATATCTGTTCCGCAAGCCGGTGACGGTTGAGTACCCGGAAGTTAAGCGACCGGTGCGCGAGCGTTTCCGTGGTCGGCATCAACTCAAGCGTTTCGCCAACGGCCTGGAGCGCTGCATCGGCTGTTCGCTGTGCGCGGCAGCCTGCCCGGCAGACGCCATTCTGGTCGTGCCGGCGGAGAACGACCCGGCGGCGCCGAATTCGCCGGGCGAACGATATGCGGCGCGCTATGAAATCAATATGCTGCGCTGCATTTTCTGCGGGTATTGTGAAGATGCATGCCCGACGAACGCCATTGTGCTCGAACACCAGTACGAACTCTCGTTCTATGATCGCCGGAGTTCGATCCTCACCAAAGACGATCTCCTGGTTCCCTCCGACAAGGGGCACGGTGAGATTCCGCCCATCCTGGAGCGCCTGAACCGTCGTCCGAGTCCGCCGGCGCAGATTGACCTGTAATGACGAGGCCGCAATGGAACTCATCATCTTCCTGATCACGGCGGCTGTGGCGGTTGCCGGCGCAGTGGCGATGCTGCTCAGTCCGAATGCCATTCACAGCGCTATTTTTCTGCTGATCAACTTCGTCGCCATTTCGGTGCTCTATGTGCTGCTCTATGCGCCGTTCCTCTTCGTTATTCAGTTGATCGTGTACGCCGGCGCGATCATGGTGCTGTTTCTCTTTGTGGTTATGCTACTCGGCGCTGAGCGCGCCGAGGATACCCGCGAACGGTTCGCCTGGCAACGACCGCTGGGGTTGACGCTTGCAGCGATTCTGCTTGGGCTGATCGGATACATTGCACTGCGCGGTCCGGCGCCTGAGGCGACTGTGGCGGATCAGCGGTTTGCTTCACCTGAACGCATTGCCGAGGCGCTTTTCACGACGTATCTGTTGCCATTCGAGATCACGGCGTTTCTGCTGCTTGCAGCCGTGATTGGCGTGGTGGTGCTGCATATGTCGAATCATGCGGGGAGTAGGGAGTAGGGAGTGGGGAGTGGGGAGATGGGAAGGTAGGGGTTGAGGGTTGGGGTTAGGGATTAGCGAGTCGATCCGGGTGTTCATAACGCTTATCACCTGATGATGCAAAGAGAATTTCTATGGTGCCGGCGAGTTACTATATTCTGCTGAGTGCATTGCTGTTCACGTTTGGCGTGGTTGGCGTCATGACGCGGCGCAATGCGCTGGTGCTGTTTATGTCGGTCGAGTTGATGTTGAACTCAGCCAATCTGGCGCTGGTAACCTTCGCCATGGCGCGGCAGGATGTCGCCGGGCAGATTGTCGTCTTTTTTGTCATTGTGGTGGCAGCCGCGGAAGTCGCGGTTGGTCTGGCGCTGCTGGTGGCGATTTTTCGCTCCAAGCGCACAACTGATGTGGATGAGATCAACGCATTGAGAGGCTGAATGAGCGCACAGGCGCGAGCGCGAAACCCCAAACTTTTCGCCTCTCGCCTCTCGCCTCTCGCCTCTCGCCTCTCGCCTCTCGCCTGACAGGATACATGCTGCGATGAACTGGATCATCTGGCTGATACCCGCGTTTCCCCTCCTCGGTTTTCTGATCAACGCACTGGTGGTGCGCCGGGAGCGCGATGCCGGCATCCTGGCCTCCTTGATGGTCGGGTTGTCGTTCATTGCGACGATCGTGGCGATCGTGCTGCTCGAAAACACGCCCGCTGAAGCGAAGCGGTTGACCTGGACGCTGTGGGAATGGATCGGTGTGGCGGATTTTCGCGTGGCGTTCGGGTTGCTCTTCGACCCGCTCACCGCGGTGATGGCGCTGTTGATCACCGGCGTCGGCGGGTTGATCCACGTCTACTCCATCGGCTACATGCACGGCGACGTGCGTCCGGTGCGTTTCTTCGCCTTTATGAACCTGTTCGTCTTCGCCATGCTGATGCTGGTGATGGCGGACAATCTGCTGCTACTGTTCCTTGGCTGGGAAGGCGTCGGGCTGTGTTCGTTCCTGCTTATCGGGCACTATTTCGATCGCCGTAGCGTGCCGCCGGGCGTCAATCCGTCTGATGCGGCGGTGAAAGCCTTCGTCGTCAACCGTATTGGCGATGCAGCGATGCTGGCAGCGTTGTTTGCGATTTTCACCAACTTCGGGACGCTGTCGTTCTACGAAAATCCCCAAATCGGCATCGGCGGCTATCTGGAGCAGGCGATCACTGTTGCGGGTGAAACTGTCGATCTTGGCGCATTCGGTCAACTGCCGCTCATTGCGGGCATCACCCTGCTCATGCTCGTCGCTGTCGCCGGAAAATCGGCGCAACTGCCGCTTTACACATGGTTGCCCGATGCAATGGCGGGTCCCACGCCGGTGTCGGCGCTGATCCACGCGGCAACGATGGTTACGTCCGGTGTGTACCTGATTGTGCGTAACCATACACTGTTCGATCAATTTTCGTCGGCAGCGCCATGGGTGCTGGTGATCGGCGTGATGACGGCGTTCATCGGTGCAACGGCAGCAGTGGCGCAGCTCGATATCAAGCGCGTGCTGGCGTATTCGACCATCTCGCAACTCGGCTATATGGTCGCAGCCGTGGGTATGGGGGCGTATGTCGCTGGCATGTACCACCTGCTCACCCACGGTCTGTTCAAGGCGCTCCTCTTCCTGGCGGCCGGTTCGGTTATCCACGGGATCGGCGGGTGCCAGGATATGCGGCGCATGGGCGGGTTGCGCGACGACCTGCCAGCTACGTTCCGCCTGTATCTCATCGGTGCGCTGGCGTTAAGCAGCATCTTTCCACTGGCGGGGTTCTGGAGCAAGGACGAAATTATCGCCCATGCCTGGTTCGACGCCCGCAGTCCGCTGGCAGCGATCATTCTGATTCTGACGTCGGCAATCACGGCGTTCTACATGGGCCGTCAGATCGGCATGATCTTCTTCGGGCGGCCACGCGACCCGGCAATGCACGGGCACGAGAGCGGCGCTACGATGCGCTGGCCCATGATCGTCCTGGCAGGCGGTGCGATCCTCGGCGGGCTGATCAATTTCCCCGGATTGCACTGGTTGAACAGTTATTTGCGCCCGGTGCTCCAGGAACCGGAGGTGATCTACACGCTCGGCATGGGCATTCTTGCGACGATTACGACGCTGGTGAGCGCCGGCGCCGGGTACCTGGGCTGGAAAATCTACGCCCGCGACCTGGAGCCGCGCATCCGTATTGGCAAGGATGATCCGGCATTTCGTTACCTCGGCGATCTGTGGCGCGGCATGGAGATTGGATGGGGTCTCGACTGGCTTTACCAGCGGGCCTTTGTCCGTCCTTACCGCGCAGCGTCGGTCTTCCTCAGCCAGGTGGTCGATCGTGAGGGTATCGACAGCGTGCTGGTCGATGGCACGGCGCGTGGACTGGTCCGGCTGGCGCAGGGGTTGCGCCTGCTGCAGACCGGGTATGTTCGCACGTATGCCCTGATGTTCCTGGTTGGCGTGATTATTCTGGTGGCGTTTTTCGCGTTGCGCGGTTAGAGCGAGTTTCGCAGAAAAGCGGACGCAAAGGCGCAAAGATGCAAAGATTGATTGCGAGGGTGCGCGCTTTCGCGTCAATGCTCTGCGAGGCATGTAGTTGTACCTATGAACGGTGTTCCGCTCCTATCAATCATGATCTGGTTGCCGGCGCTGGGGGCGCTGGCGGTGCTGGCGTTGCCACGCGCGAACGTGGGTGCACAGCGCGGCGTGTCGATGGGCGCTGCTCTGCTGGCGCTGGCGGCTGCAATCGGTGTGGCGTTTTCCTTCGATCCAACACGCGCCGGTTTTCAACTGGTCGAAAGCGTGGCGTGGGTGCCATCCTGGGGTATCAGTTATACCGTCTCGGTCGATGGCATCAGTCTGTGGCTGGCGCTGTTGACGGCGTTCCTGACGCCGGTGGCGCTGGCGGCCAGCTGGGGGACGATCGAGCGCCAGGAGCGCGCGTTCCATGCGCTGGTTCTGTTCCTGGCGAGTGGTTTGTTTGGCGTCTTTACGGCGCAGGACATGCTGCTCTTCTACGTCTTCTTCGAGTTCACGCTGATCCCCACGGCGCTGCTGATCGGCATCTGGGGCGGTGCGGAACGTCGCTACGCCGCGATCAAGTTCTTCGCCTACACCTTCAGCGGTTCGGTCTTTCTGCTGCTGGGGATCATCGGGCTGTACCTGCTCCACGGGCAGACGACCGGCGTCTACACCTTCGATACCGCAACGATCCTGGCAAGCCTGCAGATCGGCGCCCTGCGACTCGATGCCGGCGCTGAACGGCTGCTCTTCGGCCTGTTCTTCATTGGCTTTGCGGTCAAGGCGCCGATCTGGCCCTTCCATACCTGGATGACAACCGCGCACGCCGAAGCGCCATCGTCGGGAGTGGTCGATGTTATTGGGTTGCTGATTAAGATCGGCGCGTATGGTTTGATCCGCTTCAATGTGCAACTCTTCCCGGCTGCCGCTGCCTGGGCGGCGCCGGCGGTCGGCGCGCTGGCGGTCATCGGCATTCTGTACGCGGCGTGGATTGCGTACCAGCAGACCGATATGAAGCGCCTGCTGGCGTATGCCTCGATCAGTCACCTGGGGCTGATTGTGCTGGGCATTTTTGCGCTGAATGCGCAGGGGATCGCCGGCGCAGTGGCGCATATGGTCAACAGCGCTCTGACGACCGGCGCGTTGTTTCTGGTTGTGGGAATGCTCGCGGCGCGGCGCGGCTCGCGCGAACTGAAGTCGTTCGGCGGATTGTGGAAGATGACGCCATGGCTTGGCAGCCTGACGCTCTTGCTGGCGCTTGGCTCGATTGGTCTGCCGGGCCTGAACGGTTTCATCAGTGAGTTCACCGTGCTGCAAGGTTCGTGGCGTTCGCCGGGTCTGGGCTGGCGCTATACGCTGCCCGCTATTCTGGGGGTGGTGCTGGCGGCGGTCTATCTGCTGCACATGTATCGAACGGCGTTTATGGGCGATACGCCGCCGGAACTGGCGCAGGCGCCCGATGTGCGCCCGCGTGAACTCGCGCTGCTCGTTGTCCTGGCGGCGCCGGTGGTTGTGTTCGGATTGTATCCCAATCTGCTGTTCGGGCCAATGCAGCAATCGGTGACGCAGATTGCGCAGGGGACGTTGCCGTTTCTGGCAAGTCGTTGAACGTCGCATATCCGACGTGGAATAGCAACAGATGACCGAAATCGTTATTCCCCCAATTGACTGGCGCGTGGCAGTACAACTCAGCATCGTGTTCGGCTGGGCGTCGGTGTTGCTGGTTATTGCCCTGTTTGTGCCGCGTTCCCGTACACGGATCGTCGGGTACCTGGCGATTGCGGGTGCGATTGTGGCGGCGGCGGCGGGCATTCCGCTGTGGGGCGTCAATGCCGAGACCTTCAGCAGCATGCTGCGGCTGGACGCCTATGGTCTAACGCTGAACTGGCTGTTTCTGGCAGCGGCAGCCATCACTATCGTGCTATCGCTCGACTATCTGCCACGCCAGGGGATTGAGCGGAGCGAGTATTACGTGCTGGTGCTGTTCGCTACTGGCGGCATGATGCTGCTGGCGCAGGGCGCCGACCTGATCATTCTCTTTCTGGGGCTGGAACTGCTGTCGATTGTATTGTACGTGTTGACAGGCTTCGCCTACCCGCGCAACGCTTCGGAAGAAGCAGGCATGAAATACCTGCTGATCGGTGCATTCGCTGGCGGCTTCGTCGTGTTCGGCATTGCGCTGCTGTACGGAGCGACCGGCAGTATGAACCTGCGCGCCATCGGCGAGACGCTGGCGCAACAGGCGTTGACGCTCGAAGAACGAACGTATCTGCTGGCAGGCGCGGCGCTGGTTGTCGTCGGTTTCGGCTACAAAGTTGCGATGGCGCCATTCCACATGTGGGCGCCGGATGTCTACGAAGGCGCGCCGACGCCGATCGCCGGGCTGCTCTCGGTTGGCAGCAAGGCGGCGGGGTTTGCCGCGCTGCTGCGGTTCCTGGTCGAGGCGCTTGCGGGCGAATGGCAGATCTGGGCGCCCGTGCTGGCGGCGCTGGCGATTGCGACGCTGGCGGCCGGCAACATTGGCGCGCTGACGCAGCGCAATGTCAAGCGCATGCTGGCGTATTCGAGCATTGGTCACGCCGGGTACATCCTGTTCGGCGTCATTGCCGCTGGCGCGCCGGGCGGCATCGCCGGGCAACGCGGCGTTGAGAGCGTTCTGCTCTATCTGATCGCATACACCTTCACAAACCTCGGCGCATTCGGCGTGCTGATCGCGCTCGAACATCGCGGCGAAGCGGCGTGGGACATGAGCGACCTGGCAGGATTGTGGAACCGGCGTCCCTGGCTGGCAGTCGCCATGGCGGTCTGCATGCTCTCGCTGGCTGGCGTCCCGCCGACCGCCGGTTTCTGGGGGAAGTTGTATGTCTTCACTGCCGCCTGGCTGGCGGGCATGGGCTGGATCACGGTTATCGGCGTCGTCATTGCCTCAATTGCGGCATTTTACTATCTCCGCATTATTGCGCAAATGTTTATGGCAGAACCGGTGCGCGAGGCGCCGTTACCCATAGACCGCGCCCTGCGGGTGGGTCTCGCGCTGGCGACGCTTGGCGTGCTGATCCTGGGCTTCATCCCAACGCCGGCCATCGACCTGGTGCAGCGGGTGGGGTTAGGGAGTTAGGGGAACCGAGAACCAAGAACCAAGAACCAGGACCCCCCGTTAGAGGGTGACGGTCACCTGTGCCACAACCCTCTCGTCAGGTGCGAGGTCCGGGTCTGGAGCGCCGACGGCAGCGACGGGAACCGCTACCTTGAGCGTCGGCAGGGACGTGTTCGCCGCGACGGCCGCCAGGTCAGCCGCCAGCGCGCCTGCCGACCGGTAGCGTTCCCGCGGGTCCTTCGCCAGCGCCCGCTCCAGCACGCGCTGGATGTCAGCGGGCAACGCGGGTTGCAACGTCCGCACATCCGGGATCGGCTCGGTCACGTGCGCAATCAGCGCACCAATCGGCGTGTGGCGTAGTACGGCGGTCGCCCGCTCAGCATCTCGAACAGCATCGCCCCCATAGCGTACACGTCCACTAGCGGCGAAAGCCCGCCGGGCCGGGTCAGTTCCGGCGCCATGTACTCCGGCGTGCCGATCACGCCGCTGCGCGTCAGGATCGTGGCGGTCTGCATCACGCTGACCACGCCGAAATCAGCCAGGTATGGCTGGTCGGTGTGGTCGAAGAGTACGTTGTCGGGTTTGATGTCGCGGTGGATCAACCCGGCGGCATGCGCCGCGTCGAGGGCTGGCGCTACCAGGCTGATGATCCGCGCCGCCTGGGCGAGGGGCAGCGGTCCGCGCCTGAGCCGATCTGCCAGCGAGCCGCCGGTCATCAGGCGCATGACCATAAATGGCTGCCCGGCATCCTCGCCGGAGTCGTAGAGCGGCACAATCGCGGGGTGCTCCAGCGCAGCGACCGCCTCGACCTCGCGCTGGAAGCGGGCGCGGAAGGTGGATTCGTGCAACAGTTCGCGCGGCAGGACTTTGATCGCCACTTCGCGGTCAGCTTCGGGGTCGTAGGCGCGGTACACCGTCGCCATACCGCCACGCCCGATTTCGCCAAGGACCCGGTAGCGTCCTATCGTGGCTGGGGTCATCAGTGCGCCTCCAGAAAAACCCGAGGATGACCGGCTGCACAAGAGCCGATTATCGCGCCCAACAGTCGCTTCGCTGGAAACGTGAGCGTCGTTGCTCGTCTGGAGAGACGTTACTGATCTTGAGACGCAGCGTTGCTGTGAGATGTTCCAGGGTCTTTCGTCTGCCCGTTCTCGAAAAACTCCACTTCCCAGCGCTCGCCAGGCACAACCATTTCGACCATAATCGAGTCGCGTATATGCGCCACTCTGTAGTCGATCTTTGCATCCTCAAGCCTGTCAAAAAACTCCAGCAGCTTACCCAGAGCAGTTTGAGCCAATGCAGTCATCGATCAAACCTTACTTCGTTCCTCGCAGCGTGTAGACCACAATCCCCTCGCCGCCGAACTTGGACGCATCGATCGCGCCAATGACGAGCGCCGTCGTGCCGTGTTCGTACCCGTCGAGCAGCACATCGCCCTGACGGCCGGGCATGCGCTTCAGATGCCACCAGCCATTCTGGGTCAATGCCATGTAGTGGTTCTGCACATCTTCGAGCGAACCATCGTTGATCACAAAAATCTCTTCGACCAGCGTCTCTTCTTTGACAGCGTCTTTGCGCATTTCCTCAATCGCCACTCTCTTCCAGTCGGCAATAATCTGATCGATCTTGGGGCTGCGGCTGGTCTCGAACGGCTGCGCATTCGGCGGCGGCGGCACGCTGACATCCCCCCCGCCGCAGGCGGCAAGCGTAAAGAGCGCCAGAATGACAAGTGCGATGATCCGTATGCTGCGCATGGATAGTCCTTATCGTAACGTATTGAATCGTGTATCGGGGAGAAGTATACCATACCGCTTTCAGGATTGCGCGCCACGACGCGCCTGCGCATCGAGAAATCGTCTTATGACCATGGTGACGGCTTCCGGCGCTTCGACCGTAGATGTGTGCCCCGCGCCGGGGATGACGATCAGCGCAGCGTCGGGAATGCGCTCCTGAATGCGCCTGGCTTTGTCAGGCGGGGTCGCCGCGTCCTGATCGCCGACGATAATGAGCGTCGGCGCGGTAATCCGGTCGATCTGATCATAGACCCCCTGGCGTTCAATGACGCCCCGAACGGCGCGCGAAATGCCGATCCGGCGATTGGCGATCATTCGTTCGCGCCACATTGCCCGTTCTTGCGCACGGTTTGGATCGTTCAGAAACTTCTTGCCGAACATGATCGGCATGACCTGATCGGTGACTAGCCGCAACCCCAGCCAGCGCGCGATGAAGTTGAGCAGGCGGTATCGCCCCACATTCTCGCGCGGCTCCGGGTCGGCGGAGGTTTCCAGCAGGATAAGCGATCGGATGAGTTCTGGATGGCGAATCGCCAGTCGTATGCCGACGAATCCGCCCATCGAGAGACCGACGAAATGGCAGGGAGCGGCGCGCAAGGCTTCGATCAGCGCTGCCGCGTCCTCGCTGAGCGTATCCATATCGTATCCTGATGCAGTCACCTCGCTCCGCCCTTGCCCGCGAAAGTCGAAGGTGATGCAGCGATACCGATCCTTCAGCGCATTGACCTGATGATCGAACATTCGTCCGCTCCACAACAGTCCGTGCGCAAACACGATTGTTTCAGGACCAGTTCCGTGTTCCTCGTAGGAAATGGTCGCTCCGTTTACCCGTATCTCAGGCATTGGGT
Source organism: Roseiflexus sp. (assembly GCF_057785375.1). Lineage (NCBI taxonomy): Bacteria > Bacillati > Chloroflexota > Chloroflexia > Chloroflexales > Roseiflexaceae > Roseiflexus > Roseiflexus sp. The sequence continues at coordinate 2,422 of NZ_JBYNRX010000028.1, read as the reverse complement.
CCTCCAACGTTATACTAATGCGCGGTCAGTCCGCCCGGCGGCTGCTGTAAAGCCCGCCTGCGCGGGCTTGACCGGGCGATAGCGGATTCTTTTCTCAAAAACCATTATTGATCCACTGCAAAAAGGCTTAACCACCAAGGACACGAAGCACACGAAGGTGAATAAAAATGAAAAGCATTTCCTTTGTGTCCCTTTGTGACCTTCGTGGTTACAGCTTTTTGCAGTGAAGTCATTATTGTACAAATGACCGTGCATGAGTGTTAGAATGGGTGCAGACGCCCTTTTGCGGTATCTCCCACTTTCGCACCTCTCCATTCCCTGGAACATTATGATGCAACGTTTCTCCCCGCCCGCTCGCGCCCATACGCTTCGATTTCGTTGAGGAACCGCGACGGTTTCGCCTGTTTCCCGCGCATCCGGCTGGCTGCCCAGGAGAGGTAGAGTTGTTCGCCTGCGCGGGTCAGCGCAACGTAGCAAAGGCGGCGTTCCTCCTCCACGCCGTCCGGCGTCGTCAGGCTGTGTTCGTGCGGCAGCGTCCCTTCTTCCAGACCTGCAACGAACACGATGGGCCACTCCAGACCTTTGGCGGCATGGATGGTGGACAACTGCACCCGATCACGCTCGTCATCGTCATCGTCGGCGCTGGTCAGCAACGCCACCTCCTGCAGGAAGGCGTTGAGCGCGGTGTGCTCGGCAGTGGCATTCGCCAGTTCCTGCAAATGGGCGCGGGCATCCGGCAGTTCCTCCGGTTCCAGACGCTGCTCCAGCCATGCCTGGTAGCCGGTGCGCTCGATTACATCGGCAAGCAAATGATCCGGCGACATCCCACTTTCCGCCAGCCGCTGCCAGCGCGTGATGAGCGCCGCCAGTTGTCGTGCGCCTTCCGCCGCTTTCGGGGGCAGCAATGCCGACGCCTCCGGGTGCATCAGCGCCTCGGTCAGAGGCAGCCCCCGCTGTGCAGCAAAGGCAGAGAGCGTCGCCAGCGCCGCTGCGCCCAGACCACGCGGTGGTACGTTGGCAATCCGGTTGAAGCTCAGATTGTCGGCGGGATTGTTGACAACACGCAGGTATGCCAGCGTATCACGCACCACGGCGCGATCGAAGAAGCCGATTGCACCGCGCAACGCATATGGAATGCGCACATGACGCAGCGCCGATTCAAATGCGCGGCTCATATGGCGTGAACGGTAGAGGATCGCCATGTCACGCGGACGGCGCCCGCGCCGCAGCAGATCGGCGATGCTGCGCGCCACATGTTCAGCTTCGTCGCGCGCATCTTTTGCGTCCACAATCTGGATTGGCGGAACATACCCGGCGTCGCGCGGAGGCTCTGGTCTGGTTGCGCGCAGCGCCATGGGCTGCACCGCGCGACTATGACGAATGACCGCATAGGCGGCATCGAGAATCGGCTGGCGACTGCGATAGTTCGTCGCCAGTTCGATCACCTGCGCGTCGGGGAAATCGCGCTCGAACCGTGTAATGATCGTATGGTCGGCGTTGCGGAAGCCGTAGATCGCCTGCATCCCGTCACCGACGGCGAAGAGCGAGCGCACGTGGCCATTGGCGGGTGATGGGCGTGTGAGCAATTCCACCAGCGTGTGCTGCGCTGGATCGGTATCCTGATACTCGTCAATCAACACGTGCCGCCAGCGCGCCTGGCACGTGTCCAGCACGTCGGGGTGTTCGGAAAGAAGCCGGTGGGTCAGCAGGATCAGGTCGTCGAAATCGAGCGCGTTGGCGTGTTCCAGGCTGCGCTGATAGCGCTGGTAACACCCGGCGACGAAACGCTCCAGGTCGTCGCGGGCGAAACGCGCTGCCAGGCGCAGCGTGAGCAGACGGCTCTTGGCGCGCGAAATATGACGGAGCAGATCAGCCGGCTCGAGCAGCGCCGGCGGACGTTCCCGGGCTGTATCGAGCGCCAGCGCCGCCAGTTGCGCCTGCTCATCTTCGGCGTAGATCGTAAAAGCGGAGGTGTATCTGCCGATGCGCCCGATAATATGCTCGCGCAACAACGCGGCGCAGACCGAGTGGAACGTTCCGGCTGTGAGACCGCGGATCGATACGCCAGACAGATCACGCAACCGCTGCCGCATTTCGCGGGCAGCCTTGTTGGTGAACGTCAACGCCAGAATATGCGCTGGCGACACGCCGCGTTCGGCGATCAGGTGCGCAATGCGCAGCGTCAACACGCGCGTTTTGCCGCTGCCGGCCCCGGCGCGCACCAGGATTGGACCGGGAGGCGCAGTGACGGCTATGTATTGTTTGGGGTTGAGCGAAGCCAGGAGAGACATATCAGGCAATATCATCCGGGTTCAGCCCCAGCGCGCGCAGCCGCTCCGCCAGCCGCGCGGCGCGTTCCTCGGCGGCGGCGCGCGCCTCGGCTTCCTGTTGCGCGCGCGCCTCGGCGGCGGCGCGCGCCTCG
>NZ_JBYNRX010000027.1:0-50450 GCF_057785375.1 Roseiflexus sp. | reverse complement strand
GGTCACCAGGGGACACGAAGGACATGCGCTTCATGTTCCCCTTCGTGCGCGTCGGGTCCCTAGCGGTTCAGCCCGTAACCACGAAGGTCACCAGGGGACACGAAGGACATGCGCTTCATGTTCCCCTTCGTGCGCGTCGGGTCCCTGGCGGTTCAGCCTTTGTGCAGTGGACTCAATAGTGGTTTTTGAGAAAATAATCCAGTATTGCCCGGTGCAGCCCGCTTGCCTCCCGCCTCCCGCCTCCCGCCTCCCGCCTCTCGCCTCTCGCCTCTCGCCTCATAGTATAATGTATCCCATGACGAGTCTGACACTCTCCATCAGTCCAGCTCCACTGATCATCGAGACGCGCTGCGAGCCGCAGGTCTGTTATGTGCTGCTTACGGTGCGGGCGTCGGTGAGCGGCGCTGTCCCGCCGCGCCCGGTCAACTGGGCGCTGGTGGCGGATGTCAGTCGTTCGATGCGCATCCCGATTGTTGACGAAACACAGTTTCGCTCGTTGTTACGCAACGGTTCAGCGCAAGAGATGCTGGTCGATGGCGTGCCGGTGTGGCAGTTGAGCGGTTCTGTACCACGAGAGGTGCGTGAGGCCGCTTCGAGCGCGCTCGATCACGTCGTGCGCGCGCTCCACACGATTGTCGAACGTCTCGACCGCCATGATCGCCTGGCGCTGGTGGTCTTCGCCGATCATTCGCTGTTACTGATACCAGGGATGGTCGGCTCGGATCGGGTGACGCTGGTGCGCGCCATCGAGCGGCTGCCGGGTCTCAACCTTGGCGATGACACCAATCTGGCTGATGGCATCACGCTGGCGCTCAATCGGATTCGCGCCAATCGTGATGGACGTTGCGCCGATCGGATCATTCTGCTGACCGACGGGTTCACCCGCGATCCTGCAACATGTCTGGCGCTGGCGGATCAGGCGGCTGGCGAACATATTGCTATCACGACTATCGGACTTGGCGGCGAGTTCCAGGATGATCTGCTGACGGCCATTGCCGACCGTAGCGGCGGGCACGCGCTCTTCTTGAAGCGCGCATCCGCAATCCCACGCGCTGTCAGCGCCGAACTCGAAACGGTGCGCGCCGCAGCCATTCCAGCAGTTACCATCGCCGTTGCGCCAATGCGCGGGGTGCAGTTGCGACGGGTGACGCGCATGCGACCGGCGCTGGCGCTCCTTGCCGAGCCGACCGGTGCGGCAGCGGCGGATGTCACGCAGGTGTCTTTGGGAGACCTGTCGGCGGGAACACCGGTGACGTTGCTGCTGGAGTTTCTCGTTCCAGCAACGAATCCTGGTCCGCTGTGGATCGCAGGAGTGGCGGCGCTATCGACCGGGAAGCGTCTGGCAGACGCCGATATTCAGGCGACGGTGGCGCATCGGGCGCCCCCATTGAGCGACGACGTGCGCGCGGCGGCGGCGCGGGCAATGGCGGCGCGTCTGATGCGCCGCGCCATCACGACGTCCGATCCGTCTGAAGCGGCGCGGCTGATGCGCGCCGCCGCCGCGCGCTTCGATGATCTCGGCGAACCGGCGCTGGCTGCCGCAGCACGTGAGCAGGCGGCGGCGTTCGAGCAGGGTATCAGGATTGCAGGGCTTGCGACACGCGAATTGACCTATGCGACTCGCCGACTCGGTGAAGTTGTCTGAAATCTGCTGAGGAGAGGCATGACCATTAGTATGCATCCGACTCTTACCCTTGATCCAGCGCACGCCGGACGCTTCGGTCCATACGGCGGCGCATATATTCCCGAAACGCTGGCGCCGGCGGTGGCGGCGCTCGAACAAGCGTATATCGCTGCCCGGCTGGACTCGGCGTTCTGGGAAAAACTTGATCGGCTGCATCGCAGTTATACCGGCAGACCGACGCCGCTGACGTTCGCACGTCGTCTGACGGCGCACCTCGGCGGCGCACAGATCTATCTCAAACGCGAGGACCTGGCGCATACCGGCGCGCACAAGATCAACAATGCGCTTGGACAGGGGTTACTGGCAAAGCGGATGGGTAAGACGCGGATCATCGCTGAAACCGGCGCCGGGCAACACGGCGTTGCAACGGCAACCGTATGCGCGCTCCTCGGCATGGAGTGCGTCGTCTATATGGGCGTGGACGATATGGCGCGCCAGCAACCGAACGTCTTCCGCATGCGTCTGCTGGGCGCAGAGGTGCGCGGTGTGACCAGCGGTTCGCGGACGCTCAAGGATGCCATCAACGAAGCGATGCGCGACTGGGTGACGAACCCGGACTCGTACTATCTCCTTGGATCGGCGCTTGGTCCGCATCCCTACCCGACGATGGTGCGCGACTTTCAGAGCGTCATTGGGCGCGAGGCGCGCGAGCAGATCCTGGCAACGACCGGGCGTTTGCCTGATATGGTGCTGGCATGCGTCGGCGGCGGCTCGAATGCGATTGGCATGTTCAGCGCGTTCATCGCTGACGAAGGAGTTGCGCTGCGCGGCGTCGAGGCTGGTGGGCGCGGCATCACGCCAGGCGACCACGCAGCGCGCTTCGCTGGCGGACGACCGGGGGTGCTCCAGGGGACGTATACGTATGTGCTGCAAAACGACGATGGACAGATTGGGCTGACCCACAGCATCTCGGCTGGTCTTGACTATGCGGCGGTGGGACCGGAACATGCGCTGCTTCACGATCAGGGGCGCGCCACCTATACGGTTGTAGACGATGAAGAGGCGCTCGACGCCTTTCAAACGCTGGCGCGGCTCGAAGGGATCATTCCGGCGCTCGAGAGCGCACACGCCGTCGCCGAAGCGATCAAACTTGCGCCATCCATGCGCCCGGATCAGATCATCCTGATCAACCTGTCGGGACGCGGCGATAAAGACATTTTTACCGTGGCGAACGTTTTAGGGGTGAAGGTTTGAGGGTTGAAGGTTTGAAGGTTGCAGGTAGGGACACGCCGCTGGCGCGCCCGCACGCCGACTGGGTGACCGTGGCACATTGGGGCACGCCGCTGGCGCGCCCATATTGGACCGCACATGACATTCAGACCGCTCCAGATCGGCATCATCCTGCTGGCGACGGCGACGGCGCTCATCCATATTGTGCTGGCGCTGCCGACGAACCTAATCATGTTCTACCTCAACGGGTTGGGATATATCGGGTTAACGGCGGCGGCGCTCTACCTGCCGCAATTGGCCGCATACCGGCGTATCATTCGCTGGACATTGATCGGCTTTACAGCGGTGACGATCGTGGGATGGGCGATCTTCGGCGAACGCTCGCTCATTGCGTACATCGACAAACTTATCGAAGCGGCGCTCATCGGGCTGCTGGCAATTGATATGAGGAAAAATGGAGGATCAGTGTGACTACTTAGAAGGAAGTGAAACAGCGCATCCTGCATCTTCTCGATAGCTTGCCCCCAGAGCAACTGGAAGAAGTGGTGGATTTCGTCGAGTTTCCGCAAAGAAGGCGGCGGAGACCGATTGAGCCAGTGGCGCTTTGCGGTCTTTGGAAAGACGTGTCTTTGACAGAAGAAGACATTGATGAGATCCGTCATGAGATGTGGCAATCTTTAGAGAGTCGCGTTCCGCAAGTCGCCAGACCCGACACGAAGAGGCTTTGCGCCTTTGTGTGAGCATTCCACATCCACTCTCATGACCAACTTCGACATCCACGCTGCGATGGCGATTTTGCGCGCCGAGATGCCGCGCTTCCCTAAACCGCTGATCGATGGCATGGGTGCGGAGGAGGCGAATAATCCGTTCCGCATCCTCATCGCCACCATTCTCAGCCTGCGCACCAAGGACACGATGACCGCCACAGTCGCACCGCGTCTCTTCGCGGTCGCCGATACGCCGGAGAAGATGCTGACGCTCAGCGAGGAACGGATCGCCGAACTGATCTATCCGGTCGGCTTTTACCGCAACAAAGCGCGAACCATCCGCGCTATCTGTCAGCGCCTTCTCGATGAGTACGGCGGCGAGGTTCCCGCCAATCTCGACGCGCTCCTGGCGCTGCCGGGCGTCGGCAGAAAAACTGCCAACCTGGTGCTCACCGCCGGTTTCGATCTGCCGGGGATCTGCGTCGATACGCATGTCCACCGCATTTGCAACCGCTGGGGCTATGTGCAAACCAGAACACCGGACGAAACCGAGATGAAACTGCGCGAGATTCTGCCTCTCGACTATTGGAAAGAGATCAACGGACTGCTCGTCACCCTGGGGCAGAATATCTGTCACCCCACTTCGCCGCGGTGCAGCATCTGCCCGCTGGCGCATCTTTGCGCACGAATCGGGGTGGAACGCAGCCGTTAGGCGGAGAGCCGCACATTTTTGCTGAAGAGCATGCTATACTACTACTGATACGTCGCACCGTGCAGGGGTAACCATGTACATTCGCTGGATTGTTCGCAAACACAAAAATGCTGGCGCTGCCAATGTCACCTTCCACGATGCCTATCTGGTCGAGAGTTATCGCGACGAAAAAGACGCGCCGCGCCAGCGCACCGTTTGTTATCTGGGAAACATTCGACAGATCGGCGATGAGTTTCCGCCGCTCGAGCGCGAAATCTTCTTCTTGCGCGCGGAACGTATTCTTATGAGCATCCCCGAGATCGATAGCGAGGAGCGCGAGGCGATCCTGGCATTGCTGCGTCAGAAGGTCCCAGAGTTGTCGGAGGAGGAGGCGATCATCGCCTTCCACAACAACCTGCGCTGGTTCGCACGCTGGATCCGCTCGCGTGGTCGGCGCGTCTCACGCGATGAATTGATGCGCATGATCGATACTGCTGCCGACAGTATCGAGGTGTGATAACGGTGACATCGTATGGGCGAAGGCATTGCCTTCGCCCACCCGACGCCGCCTTCGCTTACCCGACGGGCCTGCGTCACACTACCGGATCCGATACAATCCCTTCTAATCGATCTTCAAGATCGGCATAGATTGTCTGTAACCGCTCGATCGTCTCGTCGTCCGCCTGCCACAGACCGCGCCCGTGGCTTTCGAGCAGACGCGCAACAGCGTTGCGCGCGGCGCGCGGGTTCGCCTGCGCCAGCCGCTCACGCATCGCCTCGTCGAGTACGAAGGTCTCCGCCATCTGATCGTACACCCATTTCTCGACGGCGCCGGTGGTTGCGCTCCATCCCACCAGGTAGGTGAACCGGTTGCCGATCTCGGCGGCTCCAGCATACCCGTGCTGGAGCAACGCTTCGTACCAGCGCGGGTTGAGCAGTTTGGCGCGCGCTTCGAGCCGGATCAGATGTTCCGCTGGCGCAACGCGCACATGCCCGGTGTGGCTCTCGGCGTAGCTCAAGGGTATATCGTTGCCGCGCGCGCGCTCCGCCGCCAGCCGGATGGCGCCGCTATGCCCGTAGTAATGCTGCATATCGGTCAAGCCGTACTCGACGCTGTCGATCGCCTGGAAAACATGCTCGACGGTGCCGAGCATGCCGCGCAACGCTTCGACTGCTTCCTGCCCGCCGCGTCCGCCGCCGTAAGCGAAACCATTGCGCCGGAGATACATGTCCGCCAGATCGTTCGTTTCCTGCCACTGCCCCTCTTCGACCAGTTCATCGACGCCTGTGCCATACCTGCCGGGCGCCTGGGTGAAAATCCGGGCAGTCGCCTGCTCCCAGGTCAACCCCCTTGCCTGCTGCGCCAGTGCATGCGCCCGAATGAAGTTCTGCTCCGGCGGCTCGTCCGCTTCTGCCGCACGGCGGAACAGGTCGTCGAGCAGATCAAGGCTGATCTGGAACGTGTCGCGGAAAATGGCGCTCACATCGAGCAGCACATCGATTCGGGGACGCCCCAGTTCTTCCAGCGGAACAAGTTCATAGCGCCAGATTTTGCCCTGCCCATCGCGCTCGGGGCGCGCGCCGACCAACGTCAGCGCCGCTCCGATGCTTTCTCCTTCGGTTTTGATCGTGTCGAGCGCCCACAACGTTAGCGCCACCGTTTGCGGATACGCGCCCTTCGACGAGAGTCGGTGCTGCGCCAGCATCTGTTCCGCCATCTGCATGCCACGCGCCAGCGCCGCGTCCGACGGGAGCCGCCACGGGTCGATGCTGTGGATGTTGCGTCCGCTCGGCAGCGCAGCCGCCCCGGCGCGCACCGGGTCGGCGCCGGGCGCGGGGCGAATATAGCCGCCGTTGAGCGCGTGAACGAGCGCTTCGAGTTCGCCGGGCGCCTGCGCGAGACCGCTGAGGATGGCGCGCCCATGATCGAGATAGAACTGCGGTTCGAACAACACCGCAATGTCGCGCGGTCGCCCGAACTCCTGGAGCCAGTCGGTGATCTGGATCGTCTGCCGTTCGATGATGAAGCGGCGCACGAAATCGGCGCGCGCCTGAGCCACCCGCTCTTCGGAGACGCCGACGCTTTGCAGCGCCCCGCTCAGCCCCAGGCGACCTTCACGCGGAACGTCGAGCGCCGCCTCGATCAGCGCCGCTGCGCGTTCCGGCGTCGGCGCTGCGCCGAAGATATGGAGACCATCGAGGATCAACCGTTGCTCGATTTCTTCCAGATGCTGCCGAACACGCTGCACGAATGCGCTGGAAGACTCATCAGGGAGCGGTGTCAGTTCAGGCATGTGCGCACTCAGGAGCGGCAGGCGCTCGTAGAGCGTCTGCGCATCGGCAACGCCGGATTGTATTGCATCCTGCTCGATTTCGGCGCGGATCAGCGCCAGTTGGCGGTACAGCCCGGCGCGTGCATACGGCGGCGTCAGGTGGCTGATAATCGCCGCATAGCCGCGCCGCCGGGCAATTGCCGCTTCCGCCGGATTGTTCAGCGGATAGAGATAGAGGTGCGGCGCCTCGCCGAGCAACAGATCGGGCCAGCAATCGTCGGTCAACCCGAGTTGCAGCCCTGGCATCCACTCCGCCGTGCCGTGCATCCCAACGTGAACGATCGCATCGGCGCGCCAGCGCTGTGACAGCCAGCGGTAGAACGCCACATACTGATGGTGCGGCGTGAAGTTGCGGTCGAACAGCAGACGCATCGGGTCGCCGGGGACGCCCATCGGCGGCTGGACGGCGACGATCACGTTGCCGAAGGAGAGGGTGTCCAGGCGAATGGCGTCGCGACCGTGCGGCGCAATCTCGCCAGGAGGCGCACCCCATTTGCGATCGATCCGCTCTGCGCGATCGGCGGGCACTATGGCGTGATACTCCGCCAGTGGCACAGCGGTGCGTGTTGGAACCATCGTCGGCGCCTCTTCCGCCGTATCGAGCGTCGCGATCTGCTGCGCCAGTTCCTCGACCGTCGCCGGAATCCCTTCCACACGATACCCTTCGGCTGCGAGACGGCGCAGGATCGCGTGCAGCGTGGCAGGCACATCGAGGAGCGCTGCTGTGCCAAGTTTTCCCATACCCGGCGGGAAGTTGTAGATCACCAGCGCCACCCGCTTCTCGGCGTTCGCCTTGCGCCGCAACTGCACCCAGCCGGCAGCCAGCCGCGTCGCGCGCGCCAGACGGTCGGGGGTGGCGACGATGCGCTGATCGCGGATGGCGCCGAGCGCCACTGGCGCCACACTGCCATCCATTTCCGGCAGATCGTACATGATGACCGCCTGCATCGGCGCGACGCCATGGGATCGCCAGTGGTCGATGTCCTGCATCTGGAGCGGCTGAATGATCATGTAGGGCGCGTCGATGCCTGCCAGCAGATTGATCGCCGTATCGCGGTACTGTCCCGGCTTCGTCGAGCCTGCCGGTCCACCAATGATCGGGAAGCCCATCGTGTTGATGATCAGATCGACGTTCTGCCGCGCCACCCATTCACGAACAGCGACGTGCATCTCGATACCGCTGACGACAATCGGCAGGACTGCCATGCCCTGCGCCTCGAGCGCTTCGATCAGGTCGGCAATGTACTGTTGCCGCTGCACGATATGTTTGCGGAAGGCGAGCAGTGCAACCAGCGGCGCATCGGGCGGGGGCGCGGCGCCGCGCTGCCGCTTCTGGCTGCGATATTTCCGGTACCACTTCAGGTACGCGTCGGGGTTGGGGAAGATTTCCTCGGTGGCGGGATGGAAGCACCCCATCATCGGGATCATGCGCACCGGCGCGACATCCAGGTTCTGCCCCAGGCAATCGCGCAGAATCAGGCGCACCATCTGCGTCAGATTGTACACGTCGGGCTGGTTCCAGTAGATGTTGACACTGAGCCAGGTGCGGAAGTCCTTCAGTTTTGGCGGCATAAGCGGCAGCAGTTTCGCTGTGATCTTGGTCAGTTTTGTGTAGGCGTAGAGGGTGTCTTCCTCCCGTCCGCGCGTCATCAGGCGGAGCACTGCCTGCATCGGCTTTGGCATCGACGCTCGCCCGCTGTTCTGCACGCGATACTCGCCGACGCGCGTCAGCGCCATCACTTCGGGCATGCTCTCGAAGGCGAAGACGGTCTTCGTGCCGGCGCGCTCGATCTGTTCCTTCAGCCACTGCGCCTGTTCACGCATATTGATGAGCGTGATGAAAAGAACGTCCGCCTGTGCAATCGCGTCTGCCAGCGCTGGATCGCGACGCTCGACATGCCCGTCGTGAAAGCGCAACAGGCGCACCGCAACCCTCGCCTGGCGCAGGTTGCGTTCGACTTCCTCCCATATATGAGCATTGAACCGCTCCATGCCGAGAATGAAGGTGAGCGTTTTCATAAGCGTTCCTCGCCGAACTATTGTGACAGGCAGTGCGTGATTTCAGTATAGCGGCGCAAAGCTGAAGGTGCAGCGCTCCGGTGGAGAAAAGCCGCGCATCATTGGTTAGGAAAACACAACCATTTTTCCAGGATCATTGTGTGCAGACAATGAAAAAGGGATGTGGAGGATTTGTATAGCGGATGTGGCAGGTTTGCGAGGAAGCGGAGATGTGCACGACCGGCATAGCAGGCGCCGGGCAGGCATGCCTGGAACGGGAGCACAGGCAGAGGCGTGAGAGGAAGTCTGTAGACGCTGTTGATGTATAATCCCGACGATGACGCAATCGAGTATCTGCCATCACCCAATCCTGTGACTCGTATGCAGCGCCTGTGCGCAAAGGACGTTGGGGAATGACACCATTCAAAGGTCTGGGCATGCACCTGGGCAATCTGGCGCGCCTGTCGAAGGCGCGCACCCGTTCGATCAGCCCGGAAAACGTTACCGGCGAAAATGGCAAAGGCGGGATGGCGACCGAGGGAACCGGCGCGTTGTGCGCCCGCGATCTGGGGGTCGGGTGGAAAATCTCGCCATCGATTCGCATTGCACCCGGCGAAACCCGAACCCTTGCCGAAGTTCGAGGCTCAGGCGCCATTCAGCATATCTGGATGACACTGACCGGTCACTGGCGTCACAGCATCTTGCGCATCTACTGGGACGATCAGGAAACGCCGTCAGTCGAATGCCCGGCTGGCGACTTCTTTGCCTGCGGCTGGGGACAGTATGCGCAGATCAGTTCGCTGGCGGTGTGCGTGAACCCTGGCAGTGCGTTCAATTGTTACTGGGAGATGCCCTACCGCACAGGGTTTCGCATAACGATGACAAACATCGCTGCGCAGGAAATGACGCTCTACTACCAGATTACCTTTACCGAAACCGATGTTCCCGACGATGCAGCATACTTCCACGCACAGTTCCGGCGCGTCAATCCGCTGCCGTACAAACAGGTCTACACCATCCTCGACGGCGTGCGCGGTCAGGGGCAGTATGTGGGCACATATATGGCGTGGGGGGTCAACAATAATGGCTGGTGGGGCGAAGGTGAGATCAAGTTTTACCTCGACGGTGATGATGAATACCCGACGATTTGCGGGACCGGCACGGAGGATTACTTTTGCGGTTCGTACAATTTCGATGTCGGCAAGGAGAACGGCGGCTACCGCGAATTCACAACCCCTTACTCCGGGCTCGCGCAGGTCATTCGCCCCGATGGACTCTACCGCTCGCAGATGCGTTTTGGTATGTACCGCTGGCATATCACCGATCCGATCCGCTTCGAACACAACCTGCGAGTGACGATCCAGGCGCTTGGATGGCGCAGCGGCGGACGGTACCTGCCATTACAGGATGATATCGCGTCGGTGGCGTACTGGTATCAAAGGCTGCCGACGGCGCCGTTCCCTCCAATTCCCGACGCAGATTATCTTGAGGTGATATGATGGATGACCATCAATCAGGAAATGGCTTGATGGTGGGAGTCATTGTTGGCGCCTTTGTGGGTGCAGCAGCGGCGACCATCGCACTGCGGCGGCGTTTCCCTGCGGGTCCGGGGAGCGACGAACGTGCGCTGGAACTGCCCCCGCCCGATGACGCAACATTGGCGGCGGCGCGCGCCGAGGCGGCGGCAATCGTGTCGCGGTTGCGCAGCGCGTTTCCGCATCCTGGTCAATACGGAGAAACGCCAGACTCTCGCGTGTAGGGGTTTTTCAAACGTGAAGCGCTTTTCCACAATCCCAACAGGTCGATGGGCGAGATGACCCGCGTGGAACGTGGTATACTGCGCAATGGTGATGAAAAGGAGCGCAAGGAGCGCATTGAACGATGAACACAAGCCTGTTCGACGATGAAATGAAGCGCCGCCTGCTGGTCGGTTTGCTCAGCCTCCTGCTGACGACTCTGGCAGCGCGTCTTGCGGTGTACATCGCCGATCTGATCCTGGGACCGGAAGAGAAATTGGAGGCGTAGGCGTCAGACGCCTCGCTGCTGATCAATCGTGCGGAGGGGCGTCTGGCGTTACGACGATTGCGCTGTCGTCTCCGCCAGCATGCGCTCGCGATAGTACCCCCAGTACTTCTCCGGCATCAGTGCGGCGATCCGCAGCATCATATCGTCGGTGAGTTCACTCATCCGATCAAAGGGAATCTTGTCACCTTCAACAGGCGGGTGATACGGCTTGCCAAATCGCACCCGTATTGGGCTGCGCCGCAGAACGCCTTTGAAGCCAGATTCCGTGCCCCAGATTGCGACCGGCACAATCGGGCAACCAGAGCGGACCGCCAGACGCACTGCGCCGCCGCGCCCCTGTTGCAACTGCTTCGTATCGCTTCGGTGACCTTCGGGGAACATGATCAGAACAGCGCCCTGTTTGAGCGCCTCCTCGGCGGCTTCGAGCGCCGCCAGATCACGCTGCCCGCGCCGGATTGGAATAACGTGCATGGTGCGAAACCACCACGCTATAATCGGGTGACTGAATAGTTCAACTTTGGCAACCCACCATGGGCGGTGTGAGAGCGGCAACGACGCGCCGACAACAAGGATGTCGCTCCAGTGCAGGTGATTCACTGCCAGGATCATTCCCTGAGGGCGCGGCGGCAGATTCTCGCGTCCGTCGATCTTCCAGTTGGACCATATCAACCGCAAGAGATTGAGCGGGATCCAGAGCAATAGATAGAAGAACAAACCGAGCACAGCGTTCTCCTTCGATTATATCAGTGCCAAGTGCTGAGTGACGAGTGATAAGCGGAACACATGGCATTCCAATGCGCTTTGACTTGCATTACGCACAATCCCTCCGGGGTAGCGAACCGATCTCCCCCTGCTCTCCTCTCGCCTTACCCCACTTGCCTCACTCCTCATCTCATCCCACTCCCAGGCGCAGGGAATAGACCAGTTGCCCTCCCAGCCACCCGGTCAGCATCACCAGCGCCGCGCCGATGGCGAGTCGCGCCAGATATCCACGCCGCCTCCTGGCATCATCCAGGATCGCCGGGTTCCGGCGCCGCGCCTGCCATGCCTGCCAGTATACGACCATGAGCGCCAGCCCTGTCAGCGCATGGGCATTGACCCAGACCAGCGCATCATCGCGTGGACGCACCGGATCGAACAGTTGTCGCGCTGCGTCGATTGTGCCGGTAGCAACTGCCGGCAGCAGCAGCACCCATCCCAGCCACAGACAGTGATATGCAGCGGTTTCCAGCGAACGATCACCGCGCCAGAGGTAGAGCGCCGTCATGATCGCATTGCCAAGGAGCAGTCCGATCGGCAGATGTACCGTGAATGGATGTAACGGAGACATAGCGGTTCGCATCTAGAACGCATGAGTATTATACCACGGATCGCTGCGCCAGGAGCGCTACCGCGCCACAATTCCCAGCCAGACGACATAGGGCGCCGGACGCATCGCCGCCTCAGCCGTAATCGTTGCGCTTCTACGACGCGGGTCGCTGCTGATCAGAGTCACGGCGGTGCGCAAGCGCGCACCCTGTGGCGGCGCCTGCCAGCGATAGGTAAGCCGGAACGTCGTGCTGCCGCCTGGCGCAATCGATCCCTGCTCCGGCGTCACCACCAGCCACCCGCTCGGGCTGAACTGAGGTCTGAATTCGATAGCCAGCCCTGGAGCGACCGGCGTATCGGCGCCGCATCCAACCCGCTGGAACTGGCTCAGGTTCTGCTGAACGCCAACACTCAGACGTTCCGGGAGCGCGCTCAGGTCGGCGTACTGAAACGTGATTCGCCCATCACGATGAAGCAGCGTTTGAAACGTATACGTCTGATCCAGAGGACCCTGCGCCAGCGGCACACGTTCGAAACTGACCACGAACGTTGCGCCGTCATTGACCGTTCCATAGCGCACCTGCCCGCCACGCGAGGGGTCCAGGTCGGCGCGGAACGGCGCCAACAGGTAGAAGAACGCCTCGGTCGCTGGCAGACAACGTTCGAGCAGACCGGTATATGAGTAGGGCCAGCCAAACGAGAGGGTCCCATCCGATGTGACCGACGTTTCGGTCACCGTAAAGGTGTAGAGCGGGAAGTCGAAGCCAAGTGGGACATTATCGATCCGGGTTGTGTCGGTCAAATCGAGCGTTGGCGCAGCGGGAGGCAGATCGATCCACTGATAGACCGGTCCTCCTGGCTCATCACTGCGATAGATGCCAAACGGCGCATACCCGACGCTTGCCTCAAAGGTCAGTGGGCGCGTACCGGTGTTCGTGACGAGCACCGTTTGCTCAACTATCGTATTGAAATCGAGGGTTGTCGTGACGTAATCGGTCGAAAGGGCCAAACGGGGCGCATCGAGCAGTAATCCAAAATCGATCGGTCCGCTTACAGGTACTGTAATCACGCGCTGCTGCGGCGCATACGACAGCGCAGTCGCAGTGAGCGTATACACACCCGGCGAAAGGACGAGGGAGTATGTTCCGTCAGCGGCGGTTGCGACGCTGGCGCCGCCATTGACGCTGACCGTCGCATGCAGCGCCTCGCTTGTCTCCGCGTCGCGCACTGTGCCGCTCACCGTTGTCCCCGACGCAGTCACATTCAGGGTCACATCGACAGTCGTCGGCGGTTGAGTAAGATCACCGGCATACACTTGAATGCGCGCTGTGTAGGTTCCAGGCGCGGCGATGCCGCCGGCATCGAAGGTTACATCCACAGTCGCGCTCTGCCCCGGATTGAGTGTTACCGTCTTCGATGAAAGACGCAGCCATGGCACATCGACGCGGGCGCTCGCAACCGCAGCATGCGCGTCGATCAGCCCCCATCCGTACACATTGTTGCCGCCGCCGGGTACGACACCGCACTGTGCGTCCTCGACTCTGCGCGCTGTATCGCGGAGAATGGCATAGGTCGCCTCAAAATTGCCGATCAGAGCCGGATTTGCCGAATACAGCAGCGCTACGACCCCAGCGACGTGCGGTGCTGCCATCGATGTGCCGCGCAGGGTAGTGTACCCGTCGTTGAGGTGCGTCGAGTAGATGCCGCCATCACCCGGAGCAACAAAGTCCGGCTTCATGCGCCCGTCGGCAGTCGGACCGCGCAGGCTGAACGAGGTAATGGTGTTGCTGCGGTCGGTAGCGCCAACCGCCACGACATCGGCGTAGTCGCCAGGGGAAGCGACCGAGCGACAAACACCTGTGCCATTGCCCGCAGCGAAGACCGGGAAGATGCCAGCCGCGCGCCAGGCGGCGGTGTATCCGGCGTACCACGGATCGTTGCTTCCGCCTGCCCACGAGTTGTTGACGATCAACGGGCGCAGATCAGGACGCGGATTGCGGTCGTTGAGGTCGGTCGGCGCCAGCACCCACTGCGCGGCAGCGATCAAATCGCTTTCGTTGCAGAATGATCCTTCGCACCCCTGTGCCGCAATCCAGCGCGCGCCAGGAGCGACGCCAAACTGATCGCCGCCTGCGCGCCTGCCGACCATGGCGCCAATCGTGTGCGTCCCATGCCCGTTCTGGTCGGTCGGCGCAGGGAATACCCCCTGCGGATCGTACCAGTTGTAGTTGTGGTCGTACTCGCCGGCGCCAAGCGTGCCGCGGTACTGATCGCGCAACGCCGGATGAGTCGCCAGGCCGCCAGTATCGATTGAGGCGACAGTAACTCCCTGACCGGTCACGCCAAACTCGTTCCATACGCGATCTGCGCGGATGGCGCGAATATTCCAGCACACCGGGTTGCTATCCGTGCTGCAGCGCGTGTCGAGACTGGCAGGAACCGCCTGCGGTGCAACCATGATGCTGGTATCGGCGCGCACCAGGGCCACGCCGGCGCGCCGCTCCAACGCCTGTGCATCGGCGAGCGAACCTTCTACCTGGATGGCATTGACGATCCAGAATGGCCGGTATGCCAGACCGCGCGCTGCCAGCTCTGCACGCAGGGTGCGTTGGGTGCGTTCGGCGTGTTCCACCAGCGTCCGATAGACGAAACGCCCGCGTTCTGTCCAGTCGGTGATGCCATAGGCGCCGCTCAGGTCCGCCTGGTCGCGCAAATAGACGATGAACGAACCTCGCGCTGCGGGTTCGTCCAGTCGCGCCGTCAGACGCGGGTCGAGCGAATGATCCTGCTGCGGGAGGGATACCCGTGCAGGACCGATGGCATGCGCCGTCGCCAGCAACGGCTGTGTGTGCGCTTCGTACAGCAGAGCCGTAACAGGCGTTGACCCGGAATTGGTAATCGCCAACGGTCGCGTGACCTGCTGGCCCAATTGCAACGTTTCACTGATGACAATCGGAGAAGCAGTGACAATGCCCGACGCCCGAACGGAGAGTCTGTCTGGAGGAACGATCAAAGCCGCAATCAGCATCAACGCAGCAGTGATCAGACGTACACCAGCAACGCGACCCGACATGAGACGATCCTGACGCGAAAGTGGTTGTGTCGAGCCTTATCAGCATAGCACCTCGAGCGGAAGAGTGTCAAGAAAGCGGTTCTGAAAATATCGTAATCCTGTTATTCGGGTTTCTTAACAATTTCGGGCTTTGGTCTTAACCCGGTTTTGAGTATAATCACATTGAACCAGAATATCAGAAATACCATCAGTCGTTCAGGAGATGACCAACGCCTCCCGCCTGCTGATTCATGTTCGCGCGGGCGAGGTCGTCCGACAGTAGGGGCGGGTCGGAGACCCGCCCCCGACGGGTACGGGCCAGTCCCAGACCCGCCCCAACCACGCCGGAGAGAGGAGAGGAGTAGGGGCGGGTCCCCGCCCCGCCCCCAACGGGTACAGGTAGGGGCCAATCGCCGCCCCGCCCCACCAAGGAGAAAACACCTATGGTTCCATCCCACCACCGTCCATCGGCGGCGCTGCGCCTGCTGCTGGCGCTCACCACGCTGGCGCTCCTGGTCGCCGGCTCGGTCGTCATGCCGCAGCGCGCCGCCGCCACCACCACGATCATCACCCAGTGGACGTTCAACTCACCAACGCCGGACGGCAACACCGCCACCGGCACGACGCTCCCGGCCATCGGCAGCGGAACGGCATCCCTCATCGGCGGCACAACCGCCACCTTCGCCAGCGGCGATGCCAGCGGCGGCAGCAGCGATCCCGCCACCGGCGATGACTCGGCGTGGAATACGACGACCTACGCCCCCCAGGGAACCGAAGACCGGCAGCGCGGTGCGCAGTTCGCCGTCAGCACCGTCGGGTACCAGAACATTCTTTTCAGTTTTGACCTGCGCCACAGCAACACGGCTGCCAATACGGTTGCGCTCCTCTACTCCACCGATGGCGGCGCGACGTTCAGCGAAGCCACAACCTTTGTGGCGACGGCGGGCGACGCCTGGTTCAACAACCGCTCGTTCAACTTCAGCAGCATCCCAGCGCTCAACGACAATCCCAATGTCGTCTTCCGCGTCGTGGCGGCGTTCGCCTCCGGAGGCAGCGTCTATGCCCCGTCCAATCCAGCAAGCACCTACGGCACAGGCGGGACGCTGCGCTTCGATATGGTGACGGTGCGCGGCGATCCGATCAGTAGCGTCACACCGACACCTTCGCCTACCCCTGAGCCGACGCCGGTTCCGGTGGCGTGCAGCGCCCCCGATACGCCGATCAACCAGGTGCAGGGCAGCGGCGCCACCACCCCCATCAGCGGCACGGTCGTCACCATCCAGGGGGTGGTCGTCGGCGATTACGAGGGTCCCTCCCCCAACCTGCGCGGCTTCTACCTCCAGGAGATCGCCCGGGTTGACGCCGACCCGCTCACCTCCGAGGGCGTCTTCGTCTTCAACGGCAACGCCAACTCCGTCAGCCTCGGGCAGGTCGTCCAGGTCACCGGCAGAGCGACTGAGTTCCAGGAGCAGACCCAACTCGACACCGTGACCGCCGTTGAGTTGTGCGGTACGACGGCGACGGTCACGCCGGTCGATGTCATGATGCCCTTTCCCAGCCCCGACTACCTCGAACGCTACGAAGGCATGCTCGTGCGCTTCCCGCAGACCCTGTACGTCACCGAGCACTTCCAGCTCGGACGCTTCGGGCAGATTGTGATGAGCTCCGGCGCGCGTCTGCGCCAGCCGACCGACGTCGTCGATCCCGGTTCGGCGGCGCTGGCGTTGCAGGCGGCCAACGATCTCAACCGCATTATCGTCGATGACGAACTCAACAACCAGAACCCCGACCCGATCCGCTTCGGGCGCAGCGGCAATCCGCTCAGCGCCAGCAACACCCTGCGCGGCGGCGACACCGCCACCGGCATCGCCGGCGTGCTGACCTATACCTGGGCGGGGAATGCCGCCAGCGGCAACGCCTACCGGCTGCGTCCGGTCAATGCGCTCGGCGGCGGCGTGCCCGCCTTCGTCGCCGCCAACCCGCGGCCTGACCTGCCGCTCGCCGTCGGTGGCGACCTGCGCGTGGCGGCGTTCAATGTGCTCAACTACTTCAACACCTTCAGCGGCTGCACCCTCGGCGTGGGCGGCGCGCCGACCGGCTGCCGCGGTGCGGAGAACGCCTTTGAGTTCGAGCGCCAGAATGCGAAACTGATCCCGGCGCTGCTGCGCCTCGACGCCGATGTGCTCGGTGTGATCGAAGTCGAGAACGACGGCTACGGACCGACGAGCGCGCTGGCGGACCTGGTGAGCCGGCTGAACGCTGCGACCGCGCCGGGGACGTATGCCTTCCTCGATGTCGATGCCGCCACCGGGCAGACGAATGCGCTCGGTACAGACGCGATCAAGGTGGCGATCATCTACAAGCCGGCAGTGGTCGAGCCGGTGGGTCAGACGGCGGCGCTCAACACAGCCGCGTTCGTGAATGGCGGCGACAGTGCGCCGCGCAACCGACCAGCACTGGCGCAGACCTTCCGCCACCGCGCCACTGGCGAGGATGTGACGGTGGTGGTGAACCACTTCAAGTCGAAAGGGAGTCCGTGTGACATCCCGGATGCAGGGGACGGTTCGGGGAACTGCAACGTGGTACGGCGCAACGCAGCGCAGGAACTGGCAGCGTGGCTGGCGACCGACCCGACCGGCACGGGGGACGCGGACATCCTGATTATGGGCGACCTGAACGCCTATGCGCAGGAAGACCCGATTGACGTGCTGCGCAACGCAGGATACACCGACCTGGCGCGGACGTTCATCGGCGCGGAGGCGTACTCCTACGTGTTCAACGGGCAGTGGGGGTATCTGGACTACGCACTGGCGTCGCCGTCGGCGCTGGCGAAGGTGAGCGGGGTGACGGAGTACCACATCAACGCCGACGAGCCGAACGTGTTGGACTACAACACGAACTTCAAGAGCGCGGGGCAGGTTAGCAGTCTGTTCGCGCCGGACCAGTACCGCACCTCGGACCACGACCCGATCCTGGTCGGGTTGAACCTGAACGATCCGGTGGCGCTCTCGGCAGTGGCGACCTTCGGCGCGGATCGCGGCATCACCGGCGCCGAGATCATCGATATTCGCGGCAACCGCGCAGTCCTGAGCAATGCTGACGCGGGCGCCGTGTACGTCCTCGACACGACCGATCTGCTCGACATTCGCGTGCTGGCGACAGTAACCGGTCTGACCGGGTTGAACTCGGTCGCCATTCACCCGACGCAGGATTACTTCCTGGCAGTCGCCGGTTCAGCGGCGCCGGCTGCTGCGCCGGTCAATGGCACAGTCTACGCTTACCGGCTGGACGGCACATTCATTGCAAGCGCGAGCGCCGGCATTCAGCCTGACTCGATCGCCATTTCGCCGAATGGACAGTATGCGGTGATTGCGAATGAAGCCGAAGGGTTTGCGGTTGGCGACAATGGCGGACCCGGTTCGCTGACGGTGGTGAACCTGAGCGGCTTCGACCCGAATACCTCGACCTCGCTGAGCGTCACGCAGATCGCGCTGCCGTCGCAGACGAGCATACCCGGCTTCACGGTCGACCGCACGGACGACACTGCCCGGTTGCCGATTGACAATACGCCGGCGACGCTGGAGCCGGAGTCGGTGACCTTCTCTACCGACAGCCAGTATGCCTACATTACACTTCAGGAAAACAACGGCATGGTACGGCTCAATCTGGCAGACAATAGCCTGACGTTCTTCGGACTGGGGAAAACGACCCACGTGTTCGACACAGTCAACGGCGACGGCTTCAACCCGACTCGCTTGCTGAGCCTTTTCCGCGAACCGGATGGCATTGCGTACATCGAAATCGGCGGCGTCGGCTACTTCGTGACAGCGGACGAAGGCGACACCCGCGATGACATTCCACCCGGCGCGATCAGCGGACGGGTGCGCGGCGGGCGCACGGTGAGCGTCTTCAACGCAACCACCGGCGCGCTGGTCGGCGATACCGGCAACCAGCTCGACGCTCTGGCGGCGCGCTACGGCATCTACCCGGACAGTCGCAGCAACCGCGGCGGTTCGGAGCCGGAGGTGCTGGACGCGAAGGTCTTCGGCGGGCGCGCAATTGTCGCCGTCGGTCTGGAGCGTTCCAATGCCATCTCGCTGGTGGACATCACCAACCCGTCAGCGCCGAACGTGTTCCAGATCATCCCGGCGGGCACAGCGCCCGAAGGGGTCAAACTGGTCGAGCGCAACGGCGCGCTGTACGCGCTGGCGGCGAACGAAGCCAGCAACACCCTGACCGTGGCGCACGTGCCGCTCGGTGACGTGCTCTTCACCCAGACGTACACCGAAGAGACGCCGCTGGCGCTGCACGATCCGTTCGTGATTGACCCCGACTCGGCGCCGGTGAACGTCACGTTGAGCATCGCTCCGGCAGCCGCCGGAACACTCAACACGACCACGTTCAGCGGCGCGCCGACGGCAGTGAACGCAGCGCTGGCGAACCTGATCTTCACCCCGGCGCCGAACTACGCCGGTCCGGTGACGATCACCGTCAGCGCCAGCGACGGGCAGACGGAGACGAGCGGGCGCATCCTGCTAACCGGCATTCCGGTTCCGCCGGTCACCACTGCCAGTGTCAGCGGACCGACGACGCCGCTCTGCCCGGCGGACTGTTTCTTCGGCAGCGCGACCGTCACCCTGACGACCGATGAACCGGCAACGACACAGTACCGGGTGAATGGCGGCGCCTGGCAGACGTACACCGCGCCATTCGCCATCACAAACGAGGGAACGAACCTGGTCGAGTTCTTCTCGACCGACGAGTGGGGCGCGGTTGAAGAAGTGAAGTCGATCACGGTGAAAGTCACGACCTTCCCGGCGACCGGCATCCTCGACACCTTCAACCGCGCGAACGGGCGGCTTGGTCGCAACTGGACTGGCGCGACGCAAATCGACCAGTACCGCATCGCCGGGAACCAGGTCGATGTTGAGAAAGGCGGCGTTGTGCTGTGGACGAGGCAGTTCGGCAATGATCAGGAAGCGTTCGTCACGCTGACCGCCATCGACCCGAACAGTTCCCACCACACGCTGCTGCTGAAGGGACGTGGCACAAACGCGACGCAAGGCGCCATTCTGGTCTCCTACGATGCCGTGAACCGCCAGATCGTGGTCGAGGCGCTTCAGCCGGGTCAGGGATGGCGCACGGTGCGCATCTTCCCGGACATCACGCTCAACGCAGGCGATGTGCTCGGCGCGCGCGCCCTGGCGGACGGCTCGGTGCGGGTCTACGTCAACTGCGAACTGATCGGCGCGGCGGACACGACAACGGTGGTTGGCAATCTGTATGTCAATCGCGGCGGTCGCATCGGTCTGTTCTACCACCTGGCGAACAACGCCACCCTCGACGACTTCGGCGGGGGCAATCGGTAACATCGTCGTTCTGGAAGGGGCAGGTCCCTGTGCCTGCCCCCTGCCGCCGGGCTCCTGCGATCCACGAAGAACGCGAAGGCGCACGAAGGGGGCGTTAATGATGTGTACCGTATCTGTCTGCCTGTTGTGTTGCACCACAGAGACACAGAGGATGCAGAGGGAAACGCGATTGTGCGTCTCACCATCGGGCGCCCCGACCGCCAAAGCACCCTCATTCGTAGGGGCAGGTCCCTGTGCCTGCCCCGAAGCAGACCCTGACCTGTCGGCGAATCCCGCAATGGGGCAACCACAGGGGGTTGCCTCTACACCGGCGAACCCCGACCCGGCGGCGCATCTCGCGGTGGGGCAAATACAGGGGGTTGTCCCAACAATAGGACAATCACGAGAAGACAAACCGAATTTGTCGTTGCCGGATGTTGTTCATCGGTTGAAGACGATGACAACCAGATTGTATGCGGATGGCGGTCGACAATCGAGTTGACCGACGTTTCGCGGTCGTCTGTGGCAACGCAATTATCATGAACATATCATCCGAGACGACAATGCGTTAAGCCGTATCCGGCAATACATCCTGGACAATCCTGCACGCTGGAACGTTGACCGTGAGAATCCAACGGCTATGACTCCAGCGCCAATAGACAGGAGCAATAACCACGCGGTTATCGCGCCCTCCTCAGCCGTCTGAAACATTAACACATCACCAACACTCCGCTTACGCTCCTCTAACACTTCCACGCTATAGAATCTCATGTCATTCCCTGACACAAACCGACACGCAATTCGGTAAGGAGGCGCATCTATGCATGTCCGGCCGTTAGGCGATCGGGTGGTTGTCAAACCCAAACCCAAGGAAGAAAAGACAAAGGGCGGCGTTATCCTGCCCGATACTGCCACGAAAGAGCGCCCCATGGAGGGCGAAGTCATTGCTGTAGGACCGGGGCGGCGCACCGATGACGGGAAGCTGATTCCGGTGGGAGTCGAGGTGGGGCAGCAGGTGCTATTTGCGAAATACTCCGGCACTGAGTTCAAGATCGACGAAGAAGAATATCTGATTCTGCAGGAACGCGATCTGCTTGGCATTATCCAGGAGGCGTAATCTATGGCGAAACAGATTATCTTCAATGAGCAGGCGCGCGCAGCGCTCAAGCACGGCGTTGATACGATGGCGCTCGCCGTCAAGACCACCCTCGGTCCGCGCGGGCGCAATGTGGCGATGGGCAAGAAGTGGGGGTCGCCGTCCGTAACGCACGACGGCGTGACCGTCGCCAAAGAAGTCGAACTCAAGGATCCCTTCGAGAATATGGGCGCGCAACTGCTCAAGGAAGCCGCCAGCAAGACGAATGATGTCGCCGGCGATGGAACGACGACCGCAACCGTTCTGGCGCAGGCGATGATCGATGAAGGTCTGAAACTGGTGGCGGCTGGCGCCAACCCCATGATCCTCAAGCGTGGTCTCGATAAGGGGCGTGAGGCGCTGGTTGCGCGCATCAAAGAGCAGGCGATTTCACTGAAGAGCCGTGACGAAATTCGCCAGGTTGCAACGATCTCTGCGCAGGATCCGGAGATCGGCGAGTTGCTGGCGACCATTATGGACAAGATCGGACACGACGGCGTCGTGACGATTGAAGAGGGCAAGGGCACAACCCTCGAGTACGAATTGGTCGAAGGCATGCAGTTCGATCGCGGCTATATCTCGCCTTACTTCGTCACCGATTCGAGCCGCATGGAAGCGATCATCGACGAGCCGTACATCCTGATCACCGACAAGAAGGTCAGCGCTGTCAATGATCTGCTGCCCGTCCTTGAAGCAGTGCTGGCAACCGGCAAGAAAGACCTGGTGATCATCGCCGAGGATGTTGATGGCGAAGCGCTGGCGACGCTGGTGGTCAACAAGATGCGCGGCACGCTCAACCCGCTGGCGGTGAAAGCCCCCGGCTTTGGCGATCGCCGCAAGGCCATGCTGCAGGACATCGCCATCCTGACCGGCGGCACGGTCATTAGCGAAGAGGTCGGGCGCAAACTGGACAGCGCTAAGGTGCAGGACCTGGGGCGCGCCCGCCGGGTGAAGTCGGACAAGGACAACACCGTTATCGTCGAAGGGTTTGGCGACAAGCAAGAGATTCAGGCGCGCATCAAGCAATTGAAGCAACAGATCGAAACCACCACGTCGGACTACGACCGTGAGAAACTGCAAGAGCGCGTCGCCAAATTGTCGGGTGGCGTAGCGGTGATCAAAGTCGGCGCCCCGACCGAACCGGCGTTGAAGGAGCGCAAGGCGCGCGTTGAGGACGCGCTGAACGCGACCCGCGCCGCAGTCGAGGAGGGTATCGTGCCTGGCGGCGGCATTGCGCTGCTGAATGCGATCACGGCGCTCGACGGCGTACAGACGCAGTTCGAGGAAGAGCGTATGGCGCTGAACGTCCTGCGGCGCGCGCTTGAGGAGCCGCTGCGCCAGCTGGCGATCAACGCCGGTGAAGACGGCTCAGTGGTTGTGAACCACGTGCGCACCTTGCAGCGCGAGCACAATAACCCGCACTACGGGTTCGATGTGATGACCGGTAACTATGTCGATCTGATGCAAGCGGGTATCATCGACCCGGCGAAGGTGGTGCGCAGCGCGCTGGAGAATGCAGTCAGCGTTGCGGGCATCGTTCTGACGACCGACGCGCTGATCACCGACGCGCCGGAGCCGAAGAAGAACGGCGCGCGCACGCCGTCGATGCCGGAAGAGGAATTCTAACCTCATGAAGTGCAATCGGGTGGGCGAAGGCAGCGCCTTTGCCCACCCGATTGGCTTTTTTCACGCTCGAAAGTCCCTCTTTCTGCATAACGAACTACGGGTTGGAGAGCAGCGTACTCTTCAGCCCGCAGCGCATAACGAGCGTCTACTTACCTCATATGCTGTTGTTTTTCAGCGACTTCGCAGCGTCGCCTGGCGCTGAAATTCTTGAACATCCGGGGGCCAGGCGCTCTTGATATACTCCAACACCATCCAGATCTGATCGTCGCTCAACGTATGACCAAACCCTGGCATGCCGCTAACGTACCCCTGCGGAGCAACGCTTCGCCCGCCTTCCTTCGTAATCTGGAACAGGAAATCATCGGGATGATGCCAGGTGTGGCCTGTGGCATCATGCGGCGGCGCTGGCATGCTGCCATTGGGCAACGGTTGTCGCCAGTTGGGTTGCCCTTCCAAACTGATCCCGTGGCAACTGGCGCAGTACATGACATACAACTTGCGTCCCTCCTGAACTCTGACGGAACTGACCGGAGCCTCGCTCGAGACGCGCCCTCGTCCTATCAGTGTTGCTCCGATCAGTATGCCGGTCAGGACGAGACCAAACACAACAATGCCAGATATTCGCGGCGACAGCAACTGCTTCTTGCGGATTCGCTTCATAGGCAGAGTGAGAACAATATTGACAGCAGTCGTAGTGACTTCCGAAGCTGAGAGCCTATCTGAGACCTTGATGGTCAGGCGTCATTGCGAGTGGAGCGATGCCGCCTCCCCGCGTCCAGGAGATTGCGTCAGTGTTGACACGCCTCGCAATGACAGCAGTTTTCAAGCAAGCTCAGCTGCGCGCTCCATGTGTCTGATCCGGCTCTTAAGTTCGCATTCCTTCACCAAAGGCGCGGCCTGATGCACACAGTGGAATACTGGTCAGCGCGCCCGAAATACAGAGTCTTGTAATGTCTCTACCGCTTGCAGATACTCCTCACGGCTGATCTCGCCGCGAGCAAAACGTCGCTGTACGATCTCGAGCGCATCCGATTCGAAGTGAGTGCGCGGCTGGGGGAACAGACGCAGGACTCCCCACAAGATCAGGGCAATCATGCCGATCCAGACGAGCGGGATCGCGACCATGCCCAACCAGTTCATACCTGCTATCATAGCGCCGTGCATCATACGAGTGCCTCCTTCGTGAGCCTGGCGATTGCATTCGACCGTTTGGAGAGAGTATAGACGCCCATTATCAAGAAACGATGGGCGCCATCGTCAAGAATGCATCAAGCACACGTTATGATCAGGCCCGCCGATACACCGGCAGTGTGAAGGTAAATGTCGCGCCGTGTCCTAATCCCTCGCTTTCGCCCCAGATACACCCGCCGTGCGCCTCCACCAGAGCCTTGCAGATTGTCAGCCCCACGCCAGCGCCGCCCGTAGCGCGGGTGCGCGATTTGTCCACCCGATAGAATCGCTCGAAGAGATGCGGCAGGTGTTCGGCAGCAATTCCTGCACCGGTATCACGTACCCGAAACCAGATACTCCCTGATTCCGTCCAGGCTGTTACATCGACGTGTCCGCCTGCCGGGGTGTGCTGGAGCGCATTGCCGAGCAGATTGATCAAAATCTGGGTCACCCGATCGGCGTCCGCCAGCGCCAGTGGCAGATTCGTGGAAACGGTGCAGGCGAGGGTGACGCCTTTATCGTCGAACTGCGGTTTCAGGCGCGCCGTGGCGCGTTCGACCAGCGTAGCGGGCGCGACCGGCGCCAGATGAAGCGGCAGTTGCTTCGCTTCGGCGCACGACAGTTCCTGCAGATCGGCAACCAGCCGCCGCAGCCGTCCAACTTCATCAAGAATGAGCGCCCAGGTTGCGCCATCGGCAGCCACCACGCCGTCCAGCGCACCTTCGGCATACCCTTCGATGGTTGCCAACGGCGTGCGCAATTCGTGGGCGATGTCGCCGATGAGCGCCGCCCGACGACGCTCGGCGTGCTCCAGGGCTTCAGCCATCACATTGAACTGCTGCGCCAGCACGGCCAGTTCATCGCTCCCGGTCGGCAGCACACGTTCGTGGTAACGCCCGGCAGCGATCCGCTGACTGGCGTGCAGCAGATTCTGGATCGGCAGCGCCATCCGACGCGACGCCAGCAAACTGACCGCGACTGCAACAACCATTGCCGCACTGCCGCTGATGAGCAGCGCCTGGATCATTGCCGCCTCGAATACCGCGTTCGTTGCACGCTCCATTTCCGCCATAGCAGGATCGGCCGCCCATGTGGCATCGGGTCCAAGCCAGGCGACCATCAACTGATCGTGGAGTGTGTGCGCCGTAAGCAGCGTGACAGCCAGCAGCGTGACGGCGCCAGCGGCAATCACCAGCACGTGCGCCAGAAAGAGGCGTCCATACAATCTACGAAACCCGGAAAGCGTCATCACAATCCGTCTCCAAACCGGTAGCCGACGCCGCGCACAGTAATGATGAACGTTGGTCGCGCTGGATCATCCCCCAGCTTCTTCCGCAGATTGGCGATATGCACATCAATGACGTGATCATCGCCGAAATAGTCGTTGCCCCACACGCGCTCGAGCAGTTGCGAGCGGGTAAAGACACGACCAGGCGCCGATGCCAGGACACTGAGCAACGTATACTCCAGGTTGGTCAGTTTGAGCGACTCACCTGCAAGCAACACTTCGTGACGGGCAGCATCGATCGTCAACGCTCCAAACTGCAACAGCGGCGGCCCCGGCACGTCGCCAGCATTACGTGGACGACGCAACATCGCTCGCACCCGCGCCACCAACTCCCGAGGCGAGAACGGCTTGGTGAGGTAGTCATCGGCGCCGACTTCCAGACCAATGATGCGATCGATCTCCCCGGCTTTTGCCGTCAGCATGAGCACGTAGGCATCCGAGAACGTGCGCAGCCTGCGGCATACCCCAAGTCCATCGATGCCAGGCAGCATCAGATCGAGGACCACCAGGTCCGGTCGTTCACTGCGCGCCAGGCTCAACGCCTGCATACCGTCACCCGCCAGCACGATGCGAAACCCCTCACGTGCTAGATAGCCGCGCAACAGGTCACGCAGACGATCTTCGTCTTCGACGATCAACAACGTTCTTGCCATCACGACTGTCACCGGTTTCAGAACTTATCAGGCATTACTTGTTTGCATATTCGATACCATACCACTCTTTGAGCCAGGTTCGCATTTGGACGATCTCCGCCTCCTGCGCCGTGATAATGGTCTGCGCCAGATCCCTTATTTCCTGGCGCTCTGCACGCTGAAGCGCATCGCGCGCCATAGCAATAGCGCCTTCATGGTGCGGGATCATGGCTTCGATGAAACGCTGATCGAACGGCGCCGGTCCGTCGGCAACCATCATCGGACCCATCTCCATGCCCAAGCCAACCGTCGGCGCAAGATCAGGATACCATGCGGCGCGCCAGGAACGCATCGCGCCTATTTCTTGCTGCTGTGTGCTGATAATCGCCTCCGCCAGTCGCCGAACTTCGGGACGTTCAGCAGACTCGAGCGCCTGCCGCGCCATTCCAATAGCGCCTTCGTGATGCATAATCATGCTGTCGATAAAGAGTGCGTCGTATGGCGCACTCCCTTCGCCTGGCATCATGGCGGAATGATCCATCCCGGACATGCTCTGGGACGTCGGGGCGCTTGATGGACCGGTCGCCGCCTGCGGCGCATTGCTGCATGCGGCGATCAGCGCCGCAAGAAGAACGATCAGGCTTATCGAGACCATGCGTGTCATACAGTTTTCCTCCAACACCGATTATTACGATACCGCGAGAGTCTACCCTGTCCAGATCAATCCCTGTTCTGCAAAAGCTCAAGATCTGGTCAAGAAATCGGCGGAGGAAGCGGTTGTGCCAAACAGTCCCACACTGTGCTATCGCCGTGGTAGAATGGAGGCATCGTCACACTGCGCGCAAGGAGGAGCGATGACGACCGTCACACCCTTTCCCGCCGTGTCGTCGCTACGCTCAATCGATACGGGCTGGAACTATGAGCGCTGGTCTGCTCTGCCGGATGACGGCAACCGGTATGAAGTCATCGACGGAGTCCTGTTTGTGACCACTGCGCCGAGTTTTTTTCACCAGTGGATCGTTCGCCAGATCGTGCTGCTGCTGGTGGAACAGATTGACCGTCCGGGCATTGGTCTGACCGCATGGGCGCCGATTGGTGTGCGTATGCCGGGGTGTGATCCGGTGCAACCCGACATTGTCGTTGTGCGCAATGATAATCGCAGCATGATCTATGATCGACGCATCAATGGCGTGCCTGCCTTGATTGTCGAGGTGCTGTCGCCGTCCAATCCCGAGACCGATACGGAAATCAAACGTGCAGCATATGCGCGCGCCGGGTTGCCGGAGTATTGGATCGTTCGCCCGGCTGAGCGCGATGTCCTGGTATGCACCCGCCCCGATCCGGTTACCGGCGATTTTCTCGAGGTCTTCGCCATTGCCCCTGAGGGCACGCTTTTGTCACCGACGCTGCCATTCCGCGCCCAGGTCGCCGACTTCTTCGCGGGTTCGCCCGACGAAACGCTGTAGGGGCGTTTTCCTGGGGCATGGCAGCGGGCAGACACAGGGATTGTCACTGCAAAGGCGGGACGTTCGGCGGCGGCGCATTCCCCAGGCAGGCGCTCGCCGGTCAACATCCCCTCATCAACGGCACACGAAGATCGTCAGCCAGGGGCGTCCACCGGAGATTGCATCGTGCAAACGAATGTCCCACGCGGCAATCACTGTCAGCCCCGCCTCACTCAGGAGTGTGGGCCGATCGACAGCAACTGACGGATGCCACGCTTCGCCCTTATCGGAAACAGACTCAGAGTCGATGCCCTTGCCAGAAGGGTAGAACAGAACCAGCGGGTAGGCGGGATGCTGCGCCTCTTTGAGGCGTGTGCAGACGGCGCGGAACCGCTCTGCGAAGAAGCGCTGCGCTGCTTCGACGCCGCCGTGGCGCGATGGATCGGCGACCAGTTCGGTCGCCATTGGCGTCGCCGGAGCGTCGAACAAGTCGGGATAGATCGACTGCAACCCTGGTTGGAGCCAGGCATAGAAGAAGTCACTCACTTCCGCGAGCGGCAGACTGTCGGGATGCGGCAGTTCGGTGCAGACCAGCCCTCTGGCAGTGGGCGCAATCGTGAGGTCAGCGGCGTCCTGCTGCATGCTCTTGCCGTCACCCGCCGGATCGAGCGCTTCCAGAACCCCCGCCAGGGCTTCGACCTGATGCATAAATCCGCCAGTGGAGTCGCTGAACGGGTTGCCTTCGGCATACTCCCAGTTCATCCGCAGCGCGCCTTGCGCCAGCGCAGGAATGATCCGTTGCGTCCTGGCATCCCAGCGGCACTGGCTCGACGCAACATCCGCCGTTTTGCCGATCGCCAGCCCCAGGTACGTCGCCACGGCATCGGCATACGCCGCTGCATCGCGGTCAGCGCATTGTTCTGCTTCGAGCAAGACAGACGCGCGCACATCATCGATCAGGTCGCTGAGGGTCGCCAGGGCGGCAAGTTGCCGCGAAGTAAAGAGCGAGGCGACAGTGGTGAACCCGTAGTCCGGCAGGTCCACGCAACGCGGGTTGGACGTCAGCTGTGTAGCGGGCATCCAGGCCGGTTTCGTCTGCGGCGTGATGCGTCCGAAGGAGTCGCACGGTTCAAGATAGATCAGTCCTTCTCCGCTCTCTACGACAATTGCCATCAATTCCGCGCTCATCTGATCGGCAACACCCGCAGCGCGCAGTTCGTCGTGCGCAATGCGCCGACCGCAGAAGGGGCATCGCGCACCCTGCCAGGTGATCGTTCCCGCAGGCGGTGACCCTTTGCCGCGCTGAAGGTCAAAAAGGAGTTCTCCTTCGTGACGCGAATACCGCTCTCCTATGCGTGGTACGACCCAGGTTTTCCTCCCCTCACGATCATCGAGCACGAACGATCGCGCCAGTGGAATATCGTTGCGACAACCAGGGTTCGGGCAACGCAGCGTGCTTGCCCAGATCCAGGCGATAATCGTCGCTTCCCCGCCGCCATACCGCGAAGGCAGTTCGATCTTTGGGAACAGATGCCCGACCCGACGCTGCGCTTCATCACGCATCCACGCCCCGAAGAAGCGCACATCAGCAGCCAGCCCGTGCGCGCCTTTGGAGAAGTGAGCAGAGGGGAATGACTCGAGCGCTTCTTGCTTCCCTTCTTCCGCTTTCCTCACGTCTACCCCCCCGCTCCTCATTTCCGGGTTGACCGGCGGCAGACCGGCATAACGCGGCGGCAGATCGATCAGCGCCCGATTCATCAGCGCGGCGACCGGATTGAGATCCGAGGCATCCACGGTGAGTCCCAGGCGTTGCGCCTCGAGCGGAATGCTACCGCTGCCGGCGAACGGATCGTAAACCGGCGGAGGATCATCGGCAACCGCAGCATGAACGAGCGCGCGGGCAGCATTCAGAACCTGATCACTGCTCAGGCTTTCCGGCTGTGCCAGTCGCTCAATAAACTCCAGCACCTTCTGGCGGCGCTGCTCGCCGAGGGACAACGCCTGCCACGCGGAGCCAGCATTCTGCGGAGTCGGCAGGGCATCGATCAACCGGAACAGCGACTTCGGCACATCCGGCTGATCTGGATCGTCAATGATTGCGGCGAAAAGCGCCGCACGGCACAGCGCGAGCGGTTGATGGGGCCACCAGTGGTACATGGTGTCCGGGAAGCGTGGAGATGCCGCCACTTCGCGGGAAGCGGCAACGCCAGTTATTTCATACGGAAAAGCGACCTCGATGATCTTTTTGCGCAGTGGGAGAGGGGAGGAGGTCATATCGACGATGTGAGGTGGTGGGCCGGGTGGGGATCGAACCCACGACCATCGGTTTAAAAGACCGCTGCTCTACCTCTGAGCTACCAGCCCATTGTGATGGGGAACTCGCCGCTCCTAATATATTATAGCACGTTTTCTATGGATGGCGTGAAGAACACGGATACATCATCACAAAATATACCCCCGTTTGCGTGCAACTTCTTCCTTATGCTTGCGGAAGAGAATATCGCGCTCGGTGCCTTTGATTTCGCGCGAATAGGTGCTCAGAATGCGCTCGACTTCAGCATCGATCTCTTCCTCGATCTTCAGATCGGCAACGATGAAATCGTAGATCGCCTTGACGCGCGCGGCGCGCCCCATCGCCAGCGTCACGCCACGCGGATCCTTGTATGTCACCAGTCCGCGCTGCTCCAGTTCATCGTGCAACCGCTCGGCAATCCGGCGGATTTTGTCTTCACTCAGGCGCATGGCAGGCTCCTACAGTTTCACCCGACCCAACTCCGCTTCCAGCCGTCGCACCAGCGTGCGTAGCGCTTTGATCCGCGCAAATCGCTTATCCTCGGCTTCGACAATCGTCCACGGTGCGGCAGGCGTTGAGGTGCGCAGCAGCATCTCGTCCGCCGCCGCCTCATACTGCGGCCACTTCTCGCGGTTGCGCCAGTCCTCCTCGGTCAATTTCCAGGCTTTGTACGGGATCGACTGCCGCTCCTCGAAGCGTCGCAACTGCTCTTCGGGGCTGAGATGCAGCCAGAACTTCACAACAATTGTACCAAACTCAACCAGTTGCCGCTCGAATTCGTTGATCTCGGCATAGGCGCGCTGCCATTCATCTGGACGGGCGAACCCCTCGACGCGCTCTACCAGCACCCTGCCGTACCACGAGCGGTCGAAGACGGCGATCTGACCGCGCGGCGGCAGCCGCCGCCAGAAGCGGTAGAGATAGTGATGCGCCTTGTCGTCGCCGGTCGGTGCGGCAATCGCATGCACCACATAACTGCGCGGATCGAGTTTTTCGGTAATGCGCTGGATCGTTCCTCCTTTTCCGGCAGCGTCCCATCCCTCAAAGACCACGACGACCGGACGCTTCTGAAGATAGACCTGAAAACCGAGAAGGCGCAGTTTTGCCTGGAGTCGGTTCAGTTTCCGGGTGTATTTCCTGGGATCCAGGCGCTGGCTCAGATCAACGCGCCGGAGAATGCTGATGCCGCCAGGCAACGGCGATGCGCCTGCGAACGTCCCATCGGGCGCGCCATTCCCGACAGGCGATAGCGGACGCGCGCCACGGGTGCGCAAGACATCGAGACTGCGGCGAAAAGACGTGCCACGCGAATCGAGCAGTTCTTCACGTACATCAGAGTCCACATCAATAACCGGTCGCCTCCCGATGCGCGCCTCAAGCGCACTCAGGATCGCCTCAAACGCCACCACACGCGCATAATGCCCACAGGTCGCCGGAATGATGATCCAGGGCGCATAGGGGGTGTCGGTGCGCGCAATCATGTCCTCGACCGCATCACGCACCCGTTCGTAGTGGCGATGCTGCCACAGATCCTCTTCGGTCACCTGCCAGGCGGTCGTTTTGTCGCTGAGCAATTTCTTGAATCGTCGCCCCTGTTCACGCTGCGAAATGTGGAGCCAGAACTTCAGAATCACGGCGCCATCGTCCGCAAGTTGGCGCTCGAACGCCGCAATATCTTCACACCGCGCGCGCCAGTCGGCGACGCTCAATTCGCCACGTACCCGTTCGCCAAGCACATGGCGGTACCACGAGCGATCAAACATCGCAATCTGACCGTAACTCGGCGTTTTCAGCCAGAAACGGTACAGCCAGGGATACTGCATCTCATATGTGCGCGGCGGTGTGATCGAATAGACGCGCAGGCCACGCGGGTCGAGCCGACGGGTAATGGCGCTGATCGTGCGCACCTTCGCGGCGCCAGCCCACCCTTCGAAGGCGAACAGCGCCGGAATACGCGCCTCGAACAGCGCCTGTTCCATGTCGTACAGGCGCATCTGGAGATCGACGAGGCGTTGACGGTAGTCGCGCTTGCTGAGTGTCAGGGTCAGATCGACCTGTTCGAGCATGATCACATCCCGCGCTTGCGCGCTATTGCCTCACGATACAACTGCACATATTCTCTGGCGCTGCGCTCCCACGAGAAATCCTGCGCCATTGCCATCTGGATCATCTGCTGGATATGGTGCGGCCGGTCGAAGTAGGTGCTGATCGCCCAGCCGATAGTATAGTAGACTGCGTGAACGCTTGGTTCGTAGAACTTGAAACCGGTGCCGGCGCCGGTCTGTTCATCGTACTGCTGCACGGTATCTTCCAGGCCGCCGGTTGCACGCACAATCGGCAGCGTGCCGTAGCGCAACGAGTACATCTGGTTCAATCCGCACGGCTCATAGCGCGACGGCATCGCAAAGAAATCGCTCCCCGCCTCGATCCAGTGCGACAGTTGATTGTCGTAGCCGATGAAACTGCCAACTCGACCGGGGAAACGAACCGGCAGCAGACCGTAGTACCCCTCCAGCCCTTTGTCGCCGGCGCCAAGGATGGCGAACTGCACCAGCGCATTCTGCACCAGACCCTCGATGGCGCCCGCCAGCAGATCGAGTCCCTTCTGATGTGCGAGACGACTCACCACGCCGACAATCGGGATGTTTGGGTTGGGTTCAAGCCCCATTCGCAATTGCAATTCACGTTTGCAGATCGCCTTACCTGCCGGATTACTGGCGCTATAGCGCGCCGGGATGAGCGGATCGGTCTCCGGATTCCACTGCGTGTAATCGACGCCGTTCAGGATGCCGCGGTAGGTGCTGCCGCGGTCATTCAGATACATCGCCAATCCATGCCCGCCTTCGGGGGTGCGCGTCTCGTTCGCATACGTCGGGCTGACGGTATTGAGCATATCAGAGTACTGAATCCCGCCTTTGAGAAAATTGATCCGCCCGTGATCCTCGAACTTGTCGGGCGTGAAATTGCTCCACTGCAACCCCAGGTACGGATAGTGCGACGTATCGTACACGCCCTGATACGCGATGTTGTGGATGGTCAAAACGCTGGCGGCGCCGCCGAGCAGCGGATGGTCCCAGTGCCAGATTTTGAGGTACGCCGCCGCCAGCGCCGTCTGCCAGTCGTGGCTATGGACAATGTCGGGGCGAAACCCCATATCGATGCAGAGTTGCAACCCGGCGCGGGTCAGGAACCCGAAGCGGCGCGGATTATCGAGATAATCGTTGTAATCGGCGTCGTGGTACAACCCCGGACGCGCAAAATATTTATCGGACTCAATGAAAAACACCGGCACACCATCGACGATTGTGGTATGGACGGCGCACCATTCTTCGACATCGCCCATCCAGACCCCCATCGGCGCCAGGAATGGGCGAATAGCGTAGCGTTCGCGGTTAATGATGCCGTAGAGCGGCATAATCACAATCACATCGTGCCCCAGCGCGCGCAGCGCCTTCGGCAGCGAACCCACCACATCCGCCAGCCCGCCGGTCTTGGCAAACGGGACGCATTCCGATGCGATCATGGCAATCCGCAGCGTCGGTCCCTCCTGCGGCGCGGAGGCAGCCTGCGCTGCGCGGGTGCGTTTGGGTCGTGGCATGGGTATGCTTCTCCTCTATCCTTCAATCAGGGTTATCTGACTGCGGCGGAAGGCGATCACGACCCGACCGCCGCCATAGGGATGCGCGTTGCGCTCGAAGAGCGCACCATCGTATCCTTCGCGATCAAGCCACCACTCGATGATTGCGTCCGTCTTCATATCGAGACCAAGATCCGCCGCTTCCTGAACGATCCGCTGCTTGAGGCGCTTCCAGGCGGATGCATCACAGACGAGTGGACGGAACATTTGCACCCGGTAAAGCCGCCCAACCACGCCGCCGAGCCGCAGCCATGCGCCGAGCAGCGATACTTCGAGCAGCGGAATGCCGCGCCCGACCGGGGTGCGTTGCTGTGCACTGTGCAGCATGCGGAACAACCCATGAACTTCTCCCTGCCGCGCCCAGGTTTCCGCCTCGCGCGCGTTCATCCGGCGCACCGTTTCGCGAAAATCCGACACCCGCATGATCCGCGGCGGCGCCATGATCTGTATCTGCGGCGCCGACAGATCGAAACGTGGCGCGTTTCCCTCGACCCACCAGGCAGCAGCGACGTCCATCGGCGGATCGGCGCCAATCCGGTAGCGAAACCCGCGCCGGGTGCGCCCTTCATCGGCGTGCGCCACAGCGCCGATCTGCACCATCAGGCGCATATTGTGCGCGGCCCCTGGCGCGGCGAACCAGACGCGCTCGACCGTGAAGCGCACCAGCATGCGGCTGGTTCCGTCGTCAGCCCATTCCTGACCGCATTTCTTCCAGCCATGCTCGATCAAACCGCTCCACCCGCCGACAATGGCGCGTAGCGGCGCATAAATGGCGATGACATCATCAGGACCGGGCAACTCAGGCGCGAACCACAACCCCGGCGGCGCCGCCCCCGATGATGGCAGTTTGACCGTCCCGCCGATCACTGTCTGTTCGGTGCGCGCATTCGCCAGACGCACGGTAGGTCCGGTCGCCGAAGGAGTATCGAGCGCAGACTCTTCGCTCTGCTCAATCGGCTCGACCGGCTGACCGCACTCAATACAGAAGCGCGGTTCACCGGGCGGCAGATCGGCGCCGCAGAAGGCGCAAAAACGCGGCATGGAACGCGAATTGCCTGTCATACAAACTATTATACGCCCTGGAGATCCGCACGGCGTCGACTCCCGTCAGATCGCCATTGCGAGCCGACAGGAAGCGCCGCGCGGCAAACCTGCAACAGCGCTATCGCTGCCGCTGGAGCGCATACGCGATGCCGCGCTGCAATGAGCTGTGCGTTTTCAGCGCACTCAGGTCGGTGCCGATGTGGACCAGGGTCTGCGCCACTTCGGGGCTAATGCCGGTGAGAATCACGTCCGTCCCCAGGAGGCGCGCCGACTGCGCCGCACGCACCAGTGCAGCCGCAATCTGCGTATCGATCACCTGAACGCCTGTGATGTCCAGTAATGCAGTGTGTGCGTGATGCTGCGTGATACCGGTGAGCAACGTTTCCATGATCTGCAAGGCGCGCATACTTTCGACCGTTCCGATAATTGGCATTACCACAACACCGTCCGCTACCGGAATGAGCGGTGTGGACAACTCACGAATTGCCGCCTGTTGCGCTGCAATCAACGCCTCGCGTTCGAGACTCTGACGCTTCGCTGCTAATGCTGCGTGCTGATCGGTCACGTCATGGCAGAGCACGAGTACGCCCCAGATCTCACCGTGTGCATCCCTCAGCGGGAGTTTCGAGGTGAAAAAGATATGCTCCTCGCCATTGAGCGTTGCAATATCACGAGGGATAATCAACGGTTCTCCGCTTTCCATTACCTGGCAATCATCCGCCCAAAAGCCGCGAATGCCGCGTTCGGGATCGCCCTTCACGTTGTATTCCGGGAATCCCAGTTCGATGTCGTCTTTCCCCAACATCTCGTCAGGATGCATATGGAGCGATTCAGCATACGCTTTATTGACAAAACGGTATCGATGGTCACGATCCTTGACGAGCACCCAGTCTGGAATGTTGTCGGCGAGCGTGCGCAGGATGGCAGCGGTGCGCTCATAACCATCCGTCAATGTGCGCAAACGTTCCAGTTCTGCGGCGTCGCGCGCCAGCTGATATTGCAGATCGCTGATACGGCGCTCGAGTTCACGCACATATGAGTCCAGCCCGTCGCTTCGGGGAAATGAAATGCCGGCAT
Organism: Roseiflexus sp.; assembly: GCF_057785375.1. Taxonomy (NCBI): domain Bacteria; kingdom Bacillati; phylum Chloroflexota; class Chloroflexia; order Chloroflexales; family Roseiflexaceae; genus Roseiflexus; species Roseiflexus sp. Next base: position 14,787 of record NZ_JBYNRX010000027.1, on the reverse strand, counting down.
CGCTCTGCTCAATCGTCATGGCCAGCGCTCCTTGCATGTAAAAAGGGGGACGCGCGAAGTTGCGCGCATATCGCAGACGAGTATAGCAAGCGCTATTGCGCAAAACCATGACAATATTGACGCGGAATCGTGCCAGTATCGTAACTGTGCTTATGATCTTATACTAACTTGCGGTCAGTCAGACAAGATCGAACGCCCGGTTCGCAAGGCGTAACGCTCTACAACACGCGTTGGCGGTCGTGGGCGCATGACAGCGCATTGGCATCAGCAGCCCCAGCGGGGCTTCCACTTGCCTCAGCGAGGGCTTTCGCCCGCAGCGCCCGGACGTCCCGCTGCGCGCCCCGGCAGTATGGTACGAATGACCGCGCATGAGTATCAGTACGTCCCCGGCGTCACCGGCGGCGCCGCCCCTTCGCCGATCACCGGCAATCCCTTGCGCCGGCAGAACTCATCGAGGATGGCGGCAGTCGCCGACGCGCCGACCCGCGTTGCGCCGGCGCGCAGCACATCGATCAGCGCATCGAGGGTGCGCACCCCGCCGGCCGCTTTCACCTGCACCCGAGGCGAAACACTACGCCGCATCAGGATGAGATCGGGGATGGTTGCACCAGACGGAGCGAAACCGGTCGAGGTTTTGACGAAATCTGCGCCGGCTTGCTCCACCAGGCGCGCGGCGCGCTCTTTCTCGGCATCGTTCAGGTAGGCGTTCTCTAGAATGACCTTCACCAGCGCCCGGCCTTCAGTTGCAATCACCACAGCGCGAATGTCTTCGAGCACGTCGTTATCGTGCCCGGAGCGCAGCCAACCGATGTTGATCACCATATCGAGTTCAACTGCGCCCTGTTCGATCGCCAGGCGCGCCTCGAAGACTTTGGCGGCGGTTGCGTGGCTGCCATGCGGAAAACCGACGACCGTGCCAACTGCGACATCGCTACCTGCCAGCAGGCGCGCCGCCAGCGGCACATCGCATGGTTTGACGCAGACCGACGCGGTATGGTAGCGCCGCGCCAGATCGCACCCGGCAGCAACTTCCTGGGTCGTCAGTTCGGGGCGCAACAATGAGTGATCGATCGTCTTCGCCACCTGTTCGTAGGTCAGGGTCTCGAGCGAGATGTCGGTCATGGGAAGGTCTCCTTGCACTGTGTCCAGACACAATGCGATTGTACCACGATACGCCTGCTATTCTTGACAGGAGACGCCAATCGCGGGAAAATCAGGCATCGCCAATCTCCCAAGAGTGAGGTGCTCTATGACAGAGATCGCCGTCGCTGTAGTCGGAACAGGATTCATCGGCGTGGTGCATGTCGAGGCGCTGCGTCGGCTTGGCATCCCGGTGCTCGGCGTCGTCGGCTCGAGTGTGGAACGCGCCCGCGCCAAAGCCGACGCGCTCGGTCTTCACGTCTATGCCGGTTTCGAGGAGATGCTCGCCGATCCGCGCGTGACGGTCGTGCATATCACCACCCCCAATCACCTGCACTTTCCGCAGGTCAAAGCGGCCATCGCCGCCGGTAAGCACGTGGTCTGCGAAAAACCGCTGGCAATGACATCCGCCGAGTCGGCGGAACTGCTGCGCCTGGCAACTGACGCCGGGATCGTCCACGCTGTCAACTTCAACATCCGTTTCTATCCGCTCTGCCAGCACGCGCGCGCGCTGGTGCAGGCAGGCGAAACCGGCGCCACGCGCATTATCCAGGGGTCGTACCTGCAGGACTGGCTCATGCTGCCGACGGACTGGAACTGGCGGCTGGAACCGGAACTCGGCGGCGAGTTGCGCGCCGTTGCCGACATTGGTTCGCACTGGCTTGACCTGACAACGTTCATCACCGGCGAAAGGGTGAGCGCCGTTCTGGCCGATATGGCAACGTTCATTCCGGTACGCCGCAAGCCGACCAGACCGATCGACACCTTCACCGGCAAAGAAGTGACCGCCGCCGAGACAGTCGAGCAACCGATCCATACCGAAGATTACGCCAGCATTCTGCTGCGCTTCGCCAGCGGCGCGCGCGGCGTGCTGACGGTGTCGCAGGTCAGTCCGGGGCGCAAGAACCGGCTCTGTTTCGAAATCGACGGCGAGCGCTCATCGCTGGCATGGGATTCGGAGCGACCGGAGGAGTTGTGGTTGGGACGACGCGAGACCGCCAGCGGGTTGCTGCTGCGCGATCCGGCGCTCCTCATGCCCCCAGCGCGCGGCGCGACCGACTATCCCGGCGGGCATGCCGAAGGTTTCCCCGACACGTTCAAGCAACTCTATAAAGCGGTCTACCGCGCCGTTGCCGCCGGTGCGCCGCCAGCCGCGCCCGATTATCCAACATTCGCCGATGGACACGAGGAACTGCTGTTGGGCGAAGCGATCCTGCGCAGTGCGCGTGAGGAGCGTTGGGTTGCCATCGAACGCTGAGACGCCGGAACAACCGGGGCTGCCGCCAGTCATGGGAACGATCGAGTCTTTGGACTTGAAGGAGAGCATCAATGAAACTCGGATTCTTCACCGCTGCGCTGCCACATCTCTCACTCGAAGAATGTGCCGCATGGGGCGCTGCAAACGGCTTTGAAGCCATCGAAATCGCCTGCTGGCCCGCCGGTTCGGGCAAAGAACGACGGTACGCCGGCGTCTGCCACATCGATGTCGAAACGTTGACCGGTGCGCGCGCGGCTGAGATCCGCGACCTGATGGCGCGCACCGGGCTAACGATCTCATCCCTTGGTTATTACCCGAACAATCTGCATCCCGACCCAGAGCATCGTGCGCAAGTCAATGCGCACCTGAAGAAAGTCATCGACGCTGCAAGCACCCTTGGCGTCGGCGTGGTCGGCACGTTCATCGGGCGTGACCAGACGAAGAACGTACCCGACAACCTGGAGCAGTTCGCCGCCGTCTGGCCCCCGCTGGTGCGGTACGCTGGCGACCGCAACGTCAAAATCGCCATCGAGAACTGCCCGATGATCTTCAGTTACGATGAGTGGCCCGGCGGGACGAACCTGGCGCACGCACCGGCGATCTGGCGCGAAATGTTTCGCATCATCCCGGACGAAAACTTCGGTTTGAACCTCGACCCGTCGCACCTGGTCTGGCAGATGATCGACTACGAGCGCGCCGTGTACGAGTTCAAAGACCGCCTGTTCCATGTGCACGCCAAAGACATGGAGATCAACCGCGACGGACTGTACGCGCACGGTGTTATGTCCGCCGGGATGGGATGGCAGGTCCCGCGCCTGCCGGGGCTTGGCGAGGTGCGCTGGGATCGGTTTATCGCCGCGCTCTACGCCGTCGGCTATGATTTTGTGCTGAGCATCGAACACGAGGATCGCAAATTCGAGGGAACCGAGGAACTGGTGAAGCGCGGTTTCCTGCTGGCGCGCAACGTGCTGCGGCCATATCTGGTGTGACTCCCCTCCAACAGGTGACGATCACGTCCAACTGCGCGCCGAGAGTGCAGACGTCATCAGAGTTCTTGTCGGCGCACTCGTGTCCTGCGCCTCCCACACGACCGTCGCCTGCGCCCGCCACAAGAGCGAAGGCAGCGACCCCGTCCGTTGCATCATCCGTTTCAGGTATCGCTACGCTACAACTCCCCCTTCTTCCCACAGCGAGGGAGAAGGGGGCGCTCACAGGCATCGATATTTTCTGGCGAACCCTTATGTTGCATTACTCGTTTTTGGTCATCAGAACGACTTGTCCCCCTTCCAGCGTCGCTGGAAAGGGGGCAAGGGGTGAGGCGGAAAAAGGCTTCGTGACGCGGCAAAAACCGCTGGCTCGTGAAAATCTTGCGTGGCAGAGGCGGAGGGATGAGGGGAAAGCCTACTCCTCCGCGTAGCGTTCTTCCTTCCAGGGATCGGCGTTGTTGTTGTAACCATAGCGCTCCCAGAAGCCAGGGCGATCCATTGCCATAAACTCAATGCCGCGCAGCCATTTGGCGCTCTTCCAGAAATACTTATGCGGCGTCAGCAGGCGCAGCGGATAGCCATGCTCCGGCGTCAACTCCTCTCCCTCATACTTGTACGCCAGCAGCGCATCGTCCTCCAGCAGCACGTCGAGCGGCACATTTGTCGTAAAACCATGCTCGCAATGCGCCATAACATACCTGGCAGACGACTTGAGCGGCGGTATATGCTTGAGAAACTCCCTGAACTGCACGCCTTCCCAGTGGGTGTCGAGTTTGCTCCAGCGCGTCACGCAATGAATATCGGTCGTAACGGTAATCGTTGGCAAAGCGCGGAACTCGGCAAAGCTGAAACGCGCCGGCGCCTCGATTTCTCCCCAGACGCGCAAGTCCCAGTCACTCTCGACATGAGGGTAGATGGGAACCTCGCCATAGTGAAGAACCGGAAACTTTTCCGTAACATACTGACCGGGAGGCACACGATCGCGCTTATCGGGGGGAGTGCGGCTGGCTTTTTTCTTCTTCAGCACTTCAGACATATGGCTCCAGATCGCTAGAAACTCAGGCTTTCAAAAGCAATGCCCATCCGAACCGCCCGACGATAAGATGCATCTCCGGCTATCTCGCGCAGCGTGCGATGGATCAGATCGCGTTCCAATGGCTCATTATAACAGAGCATCAACCGACGGATCGGCTCTGCCAGTTCACACGATGGGCAGAAGGCATATTGAGGTCCATCTTTACCGTTCGTTTCAGACAGCACCCCGCTCTCCGCCAGTTCGCGCAGCGCCTCGCGCGTGCTCCAGATATCACGATAGATCCGGTCCGCCACCTGCGCCGCAGTAGCGCGCAAGTGTTGGTGCTCGGCAAACATGAGCACCAGTTGCAGTTTGAGAGGCGTATCGATCACTCCCTCGAGCAACGAACGCACGCTCTGGTCGATCATTGACCTGCCTCCTCTTGAACTAGGGTCGTCAGCGACCTTACCCGCCAGCCTGCGCAAAAACGCTCCTGCCGACATGGGCTTCCTGCGTGCGTGGAAGGAGCCTCTCAGGGTCGGCATATCACCCTATGTCACCGATTGTGGATTTTATCACAAGATAGTTTTCAGTTCTTTTCAGTATACTACAAAAGGCGGGCAATTACTAGATGCTTTTCAGGCATAAGTTTCAAACTCACAATCATGAGTTGACATCTATCCACCTTTGGTGCTACCATCCATCGAACAGAACGTGCATCTGTTCGATGGCGCCACAGACGTAACGCGCCGCTGAAAGGGGAGACTATGAGCCAGTCGGAGCGAATACTGCTGGTTGACGATGAAGCCAATATTCGGTTGACGCTGGGCGCAATGCTGACACGCGCAGGCTATGAGGTGACGACTGCTTCCAGTGGTGCTGAAGCCATTGCGCTCCTTGACGAGCAAACGTTCGATCTGCTGCTTGTCGATCTCAAAATGCCCGGCATCGACGGGATGCAGGTGGTGACGGCGGCCCGGGCGCGTCATCCGGATGCTGCGATCATCATCTTGACCGGGCACGGTTCGCTCGAAACCGCCATCGAAGGATTGCGGCACGGCATTTTCGATTATTTGCTGAAAAACACCGAGCCATCACAGGTGCTCGAGCGCATTCAGGCGGCGTTGCAGGCGCACGCCGCTGAGCAGCGCCGGCACGCGCTGCTCAACGTGGTGGACGCCGCAGTCCAGGAGCTGCGCGGCTCAGTCGCCGCCACCGTTGAGATGTCTCCGGCGGCGCAGGCTGAGCGCACGATTGTGATTGGACAGTTGCAACTCGACACATGGCGTCAGGTTGCGACGCTTGGCGGGCGCACGCTGGCGCTGACGCCGACCGAGTTCCGGGTGCTGCTCTGCCTGGCAGAGCACGCTGGCACGATGCTGTCGTACAGCCAGCTAGTGAAGTGCGCTCAGGGATACGATGCCAGTGATCTGGAAGCGGGCGAGTTGATCAAGCCCCATATCCATCACCTGCGCCAGAAACTGGAGCCTGATCCCAGTTCGCCGCGCTACATCCTCAATGTGCGTGGCAAAGGGTATCTCCTCGCCGTCAATAACGAGGCATAAGGGCGACGGTCACATCGCTCACAGCAGTGATGCGAGGCGGCGCATGCCTTCATCGATCTGCTGCGGCGTGACGGCGCAGAACGGCAGGCGCACAAAGCGTTCGCCGTCCGGCGCCGGACCTTCGTCAGGATCGGCGAAGAACGCCTGTCCCTCGGTCAGCACCAGACCGATCTCCTTCGCGCGGGCGACAAGATTACGGGTATTGGCGTCAGCCGGAAGAGTCACGCTCACAAAGAAGCCGCCATCCGGCTCAGAAGCAGCGACGTCCTTCAGGTAGCGTCGCACCGCGCTCAGCATCGCCTCCCAGCGTGGTCGATACAGTTCCTTCAAACGCTCGATATTTGGCATCATCCAGCCGCGCCGGATGAACTCAGCCACGGCGGCCTGCGTCGGCAGCACTGGAGACAAATAGGTGTTCTCGCCTTCCTTCGTCACCGCTGCCACCAGCGACGATGGCGCAACCATATACCCCACGCGCATGCCAGGGCTGAGAAGTTTGCTGAATGACGTGATCGTAATCACCCGATCCGGGTTGATCGCGCGCATCATTGGGACGCTTTCGCCCCGATAGCGCAGCAGGCGGTAGGGAATATCCTCGATAACCCAGAAACCGTGCCGCCCGGCGATCTCCAGGATGGCACGTCGTTTCTCCAGCGATGTCGTCACGCCAGCCGGGTTCTGGAAGTCGGGCACCATGTAGAGAAACGCCGGCGTCTGGCGCTTAACCTCAGCCTCCAAGCGCATCACATCGAGACCGTCCGCCTCGAGTGGAATACCGACCACCCGCGCGCCACGACGCCGAAACGTCGTGATAGCACGGTCGTAACTGGGCTGCTCCGTCAGAACGCTCGCACCAGGACGCACCAGATGCGCCGCCAGCAGGTCTTGCAGTTGCAATGATCCGTTGGCGACCATAATCTCATGGTCTGTCACGCCATACTCCGCAGCGAGCAGAGATCGCAACGGCGCGTAGCCGGGTTGCTGACCGTACTGCAACACGACCGCTGCGTCGGATTCGACCGCCGTCGCCAGGCATTCGGCGATCTGCGCCGTCGGAAATGCTTCGGTTGGCGGAACGCCTCGAGTGAAAACGATTGTGTCGTGCATGGTCCTTCCTTTAGTTAAGAGATCACCACTCAGAATTGTGAAGGATTTTACAATACTTTCGACCAGATGTGTATACTAGAGGCGTCGGTTCTTTGTGATGAACCGCACAAGGTTACCGCCACTTTACCACATCCTGGAAGGGGGACATCATGCTACCCGTCAATGAAAGCGTCTTTGATCGCGACATTCGCCTCGGTGTTGGTCTGTTGATGTTTCTGTTCGGCTTCTTCGGACTAACCGGCATCTGGCAGATTGTGCTCACGGTCATTGCGGTGTTGCTGATCGTCAGCGCCGTCACCGGTTTCTGCCCGCTCTACGCGCTGCTGCACGTCAACACGGCATCGTCTGGAAGCAGCAACAAGTAACGTTGCGACCTCCACGAAGAGGCGGGGAGGGCGTATGCCCTCCATTTTTTATTCCGCTCTGAGCGCTCCTCTAGTTCCAGCGTGCAATCATGGCATCGATCCGCGCCGGAGGTTCGTGCACCGCATCGGGATCGGGATGGGCATCGACCCAGCGTTGCAACCGCCGTGCTGCTTCGGCGTGAATGTCATCCGACAACACCCAGCAACTGCTGTATATTCGCTCCTGGTATCGCTGCGCCACAGAACGCACCGTTTGCGGATGCTGGCGGTAGGTGAGCAGCGTCAGACGTTCCACGGCGGCCCCCTGCATCTGGAGATGCTCCTGAAACCGGTCGTCCAGACCGTGCGGCGCGCCATCACGCCGCTGATCGGGTGGAACGTTCAGTTCGTCCAGGATCGCCGACCATGCCTGTTGTACCTGTGCGCGTGGCGTAGGGGGGGCGCCTTCTTGCCCGTCGCGCTCATCGCTGGCGATCACGATTGCGCCCTGTGAATGCAACACACGGCGCGCTTCGTCCAACACCTGCCGCCAGTTTTCCACCAGATGCAGCACATGCACCATGACTGCGGCATCGAACGCCGCATCGGACAGCGGCAAATGCATAACGTCGCCGCACACCAGATATGTCGAATGGCGTCGTCCATCGAGTTTCTGGCGCAGTTGTCTCATCATGCGCCGTGAGAGATCAACGCCGACATAGAAGTACCCTGCCTCGATGAAGGGAAGCGCAATGCGCCCTGTTCCAACCCCGGCTTCGAGGAGCCGTGCATGCCGCTTCAGTTGAAGCGTTGCAACAATCGCGTCGCGCAATTGCGCAGCGACGCCCGGCGGATAGCCGCGGGTCGCGTCGTAGTAATCGACGGCTCGGTCGAATGAAATGCCCGGCATAGCGCGTGAACAAATGAGTCAGCGAATACACAAATGCGTCAGCGAATACGCGAATGCGCTGGCGAATGAACAGTCTCCTCCGCGCCCTCTGTGCCTCTGCGGTTAGACTGACGGGTGAACGAATGCGTCAGCCTGAGCGGTCACGTCCAAACGTTCCCTCGTCGCGTTCCTCTCCAGGCAACGGCAGGCGCGGTCGTTCGCCAAACTCCGGCAACCGGGGCGGATTATCGCTCATCAGGCGCAGCACCTCGGTGATGGCACGTTCGAGTTGCGGGTCCGCGCCTGCCACGTAATCCTGCGGTCGCATCTCGACTTCGATATCCGGTTCGACGCCGTGGTTCTCCAACTGCCAGCCAACCTCCGCCGACCAGAACGAAAACTCCGGTTGCGTCGTCACTCCGCCGTCGATCAGCGTGTCGCGCGGACGAATACCGATAACCCCGCCCCAGGTGCGCTTGCCGATCAATGGACCGAGTTTCATCATCTTGAAGACATGGCTGATGATATCGCCATCAGAACCGGCAGCTTCATTGACGATCGCCACCATTGGTCCCATCACCGACTCGGGCGGATACGGCGCCGGTTCACCCCAGCGTGAGATGTCATATCCCAGACGCTTGCGCGCCAGTTTCTCGGCAATCAGCGGTGATACGAAACCACCCGCATTATACCGCACATCGACGATCAACCCCTCACGCACCACTTCGGCGAGGAAGCCGCGGTGAAACTCGGCATACCCATACGCCTGCATATCAGGAATGTGAAGATACCCGACGCGCCCATCCGTTGCGTCGTGCACTACCTTGCGGTTGCGCTCCACCCACTCCCGGTAGCGCGCCTGCGTGTCGTCGCGCAGCGCCTTGACAGTCACTGCGCGGAGTGTTCCATCGGTTTTCATGAATGTCAGCAAGACGTCGCTCTCTGCCTGATTGACCAGCAACTCGTGCGGCGATACCCCGCGCCCGACGCGCCGACTGCCGACTGCGATCAGGCGATCACCGGGCAGAATGTTGACGCCAGGGCGCGCCAGCGGCGAACTGGCGCGTTCGTCCCACACATCGCCGGAGATGATGCGCTCGACGACATAACTGTCGGTTTCGGCGTCGTAACGCAGATCGGCGCCCAGTTTGCCAAGACTGTAACGCGGTTCCGGGCGGTAGTCGCCGCCATACTCATAGGCGTGCGACGTGCCCAGTTCTCCTTGCATTTCCCACAAGAGATCGGAGAACTCGCCGCGCGTGACGACCCGCTCCAGCAGCGGCAGATAGCGCTGGTACACCGCCAACCAGTTCACCCCCGACATATCAGGCGTCCAGAAGTGATCGCGCTGCAACCGCCAGGCTTCACGATACATCTGCGTCCACTCGGCGGGCGGTGAAATCATCAGTTTGATGCGCGACAGATCAACCCAACCGCTCTTCCGCCCTGGCTCGCTGCTATTGTCTTTTGGCTTTTCACCCGCCTTGACGACGCGCACCCGGTTGCCGGCGCGGTACATCAGCGTCTTTGAGTCGGTGGAAAGGCGAAACGACGCAACGCCATCGATGAGCGTCTCACTGCTGAGGGTCTCGAAATCGTACACGTCGAGGCGTCCGCGCGCAATCGCGGCATCGCCCGGCATGCGAGATTGACCGAGCGCACCTTCAATCGGGAAGACAGTAAAGAGCGCCTTGCCCGGAATGCCAGCAATCCGCCCGTATCGCCCGACCGGCAGCGGGAATGCCACAACCCGGTCGGTAATTCCTTCCAGATCGATGCTGATCGTCGGTTCAGATTTTGCCGTTCCTTTCGTTGCTCCCTCGGTCCCACCCGCTTCGCTTCCTGCCTCGTTTGCCGGCTTTGCTTCGCTCGCTGGCGTCTTCGGCGGCGCCTGATCGAGCGGATGCGGTCCTGGCACGAATGGCGAGCGCAGATCGGCGCGCAGCGTCACCAGAAATGGACGCGCTCCGCGTGGAAAGCCGAGATCGAAGTGCATCTCATCATACACCGGATCAAAATCGCGGTACGAGATAAAGTAGAGGTATTTGCCTTCCGGATCGAATGCCGGTGATCGGTCGATCAGCACCGGTCGCGTGACCGGCGTGATTGTTCCGGTGGACACCTCGCACAACTTAATGACCGATGTCTGCTGTGTTTCCCAAAAGCCATACGCCAGCCAGCGTCCGTCCGTCGACCAGGCGATGCCAGCCATCGAGGCATGCCGGCTCCGGTCGAGCAGTCGCACCGTTCGCTCAGTCAGATCGACGAGCAACAGTTCATTCCGGTTGTTGGCGATGGCGACGAGCGGCGCTTTGGGTGAGACCGCAAGCGACATCGGTCGTCCGATGTCGAGACCTTCCAGGCGCACCGGTTCATCAAACGGGGAAAACGCCGCACCTGAAGCGCCTGTATCAGCAGACATCGCCTGTTGTGCGCCATTGCCAAATGTGACCGGGTGGATCTCGATCATTTCTTCGCCAGCAGCATCGCTGATCACGACTATCCGCCGTCCATTGGGCAGCCAGTCCGCCAGGCGATAACGCACAGCGCCAGGATCGCCGTGCTGGAGCACCGCACCTTCCCAGTTGCCAAAGGTAAACGGCTTGCCGCGCACGACTGCGGCGATTGCATGACCGTCGGGATGCAGAGCGACGCTCTGAAGGAAACGCGCCGGATCGACAAAACGACGCTTCCGTTGCGTGCGCGGGCTGTGCAGTTCCACCTCGATTTTACGCGATGTGTTGGTTGCGGGATCAAACAGGTACAGATCGGCGCCGGCGTGATACACAATCCGCCGTCCATCGGTGGATGGGAAACGCGCGTAATACTCGCGATGCCAGGTATGACGTTGCAGGTCTTCACCGGTCGGCAGGCAGGAGTAGAGGTTGCCGACCCCTTCGTGATCGGCGACAAAATAGATGCGCTCGCCAACCCACAGAGGAATGGCAATATTGCCCGGCAGCACAATCAGGCGCCGCCACTCGCCGGTTCCATCCAGATCGACCCACACATCGCCGGTCCGCCCGCCACGGTAGCGTTTCCAGCGCGCCGGATCGATCTCGTTGCGCCCAATCACCGCGCCGCCGGTCGGTCCATACGAGATCGTAACCGACGGACCGGTCGGCAGGAGACGCGGTTCACCGCCATTGGCGCTGATGGCATAGAGCAACGCCATGCGCGAAAACGGCAGGCTGGCGGAACTGGCGAACAGAATCTCACGACTGTCGCGACTCCAACCACAGACTCGCATCGTTGCGCCGAGAAACGTCAGGCGCCACGCCTCGCCGCCTTCGGCAGGCATCACGAACACCTCGCCAGGTCCCTCGTCGCGCCCGACGAACGCCAGGAGCGATCCATCCGGCGATAGCGTCGGCGACCAGACGCTGCCGGGGTTGGCGGTCAACCGTCGCGCCACGCCGCCTGATGCCGGGACCAACCAGAGATCGTCTTCGCAGACAAATACGACGGTGTCGCCATGGATTGTTGGCCAGCGGTAGTACCCTTGTGGAGCCATGCTTCCCTCGTCATATATGGCATCAATGCTGATCGGACCTTCTACGAGCAGGGGGCGTCCGCCGCGCTCCTTCCGTGCTTTTGAGCAGTGTAGCACATGTGGCGCATGCCGGGATCGGCCTGACTGTACTGCACAGACGTAGGGCAGATTCAGCCCGCCTGCGCAGCCTCGAGCGGGTGCGCCGCACAGACGTAGGGCGGATTCAGCCCGCCTGCGCGGGCTGGCGCTCGTCCGGCAGCGGAAGCCGCTTCTTCCGCCCGGCGCCTGAAACCGCGGGCGCGGCTCTTCCGATACCTGCCCGGCGGTTGAAGCCGCAGGCTACGGCTGCAAATCCCGCCTGCGCGGGCAATTGTGGAGCGATGACGTTGGCTGAGCCTGTCGCAACCAACGTCCGCCGCCAGACGCTCAACACAGGCAATTATTGTGCAACACCTCTGTTGATCGCTCTATTATGCGTATGCGGACGAGACGCCCGCGCTCCCAGGCGCAGCGGGAACGAGTAACCGCGCGGGCACGCTCGAAGGACGGCAAGTCCGTGCTTCCAGTCGCAGCAGGAACAGGCACGGGCAGGCAATTCGTCACTCGTCACTCATCACTGTCGGGCGCAACGCCCGCGCTCCCAGGCGCAGCGTAAGATCCGCCTCTTAACCTGGCATTGACAAGCGATTGAGGTAATGTTATCATTTCTTCACTCTGCACTTCAGGCGGATGTTCCCGAGAGCGGTTGTTCCCAAACAATGCTGCCGACGCCCAGGAAGTCGTCGATGCGCCGCGCAGGCGCAGTTTTGACGTACCCAATGATTGTCCAATCTGAGACAGGTTCTACTCCGTTCCCGACGCTGCACCATATCGGCAGCAGCGTGAAGGAAACGTTGCATGCGTGTATGCAACGTGATAGATTCCCCGCATTTCAGCGTATGGAAAGGAACGACAGCGTATGGACCAGCCCTCCCGATCACGTCTGACGCGGCGCGCATTCCTGCGCGCTGCCGCTCTTGGCGTCGGTTCCGCAGCGCTCGCCGCCTGCGGCGGCGGAGGCGGCGCTACTGCCCCAACCTCCCCGCCTGCAACCGTCCCGCCGCCTACGACTGCTCCCACGCTGGCGCCGGTGCAGCCAACCCCTCCGCTCACCACCGCGCCAGCCGCCACTGCCGCGCCAGCCGGCGCCGTCACCAACTCGCTCGGCGTCACGCTGCCGGCAGACGCAGCACCTCTCGAGCATCAGGCATTCGTTGTCTACTTCGACATCACCGCCGACTTTACCAGCCCCAACCAGATGGAAACCATCTACAAGTCGGGCGGATTTGGCAGCATCACCAACCTGACCGGCGATACGCTCGTGCGCCTGAACAAGGATTTCCAGGTTCAACCGGCGGCCGCGCTCTCCTGGTCCTCCGATGAGACCGGTAAAGTCTGGACATTCAACCTCGACCCCGACCTTGTTTGGAGCGATGGCACGCCGGTAACGGCGGAAGACTTCGTGGCGACCTTCCGCTATGCCGCCGATCCAAAGCACGCCTGGGACTTCGCCTGGTACTACAGTGCGCCAGGTGCGATCAAGAACTGGGATAAGTGTGTTGCCGGGGAACTGCCGCTGGAAGAACTGGGAGTCACTGCCAAAGATGCCAATACGCTGGTGATCGAAACCGAAACGGCCGCCCCCTTCCTCCCGGCAAAACTGGTGTATAGCGAAGTGTTGAGCGCCGCCAAGCTGAAAGAGTTCGGCTCAGGTCTCTATACCGCCGACCCGGCAAAGACGATTTCGTGCGGACCATACCTGCTGAAGGAGTTCAAGCCCGGCGAGCGGGTGGTGTTCGAGATCAACCCAACGTACAAAGGCACGAACCGTCCGCGCGTTGAGCGGGTCGTCCAGATCGCCGCGCGACCGGAGGCCATGTTCGCCGGGTATCAGGCAGGCGAAGTGGACCGCGTAACCGGCGAGCAGTTGCAGACTGCCGATAACGAGATCATCGCGCGCGACCCCGAACTCTCGAAGCAGGTGCGACTGACGGCCGCCGACTTCCGTACCGACTATCTCTTCTTCGACTGCCAGAACCCGCCGTTCAACGATGTGCGCGTGCGCCAGGCGTTCAGCCATATCGTTGATCGCGATACGCTGATCAAGACGATCATCACGCCAACGCAGGGCATCCCGGCATACTCCTTCCTGATGCCCGGTTTTCCGGCGTCGAACTCGGAAGGGCTGAAGGATATTCAGCGGTACGATCCCGAACGTGGTCGCGCGTTGCTGAAGGAAGCCGGTTATGAGGGGGGGAAGGGCTTCCCCAAACTGACCCTCTGGCTGCGCAACGAGCCGCAGATCCGCCAGGCGCTCGCGGCGGCGATTGCAGCGGCGATCACACAGGAGTACGGTATTGAAGTCGAGGTCTCGAACAAAGAGTTCAAGACCTTTATGGACGCAATCAACGCCAAGCCGACACAGATCCAGTTCGGCATGGTGTCGTATGGCATCGACTTCCTCGACCCGTCGAACATGCTTGGCGTCTGGCTTAGCACCGGTCGCCACAACTGGTTCAATAAGACGTTCGATGAGATGGTGCTGAAAGCCGCAGAGATGACCGATCAGGAAGAGCGCATCAAGATTTTTCAGGATGCCGAGCGGTTGCTCTGCGAAGAAGCGCCGGCGGTCTTCATCTACCACCGCACCGTCGCCGACATCTACAAGCCGTATGTCGTCGGCGAGTGCTTCGAACCGAATGTCGCCGGGTTCGCCGGACTGCAATGGCCCGGCTTCACCTCGATGAGCGACTCGCTGCAGACGCTGTACATCAGCAATGAGGTGACAAAGTATCGTAAGGCGCCGCCGAGGTAGGGATTAGGGATTAGGGGTTAGGGACTAGGGACTAGGGACTAGGGACTAGGGACTAGGGACTAGGGACTAGGGACTAGGGACTAGGGACTAGGGACTAGGGACTAGGGACTAGGGACTAGGGACTAGGGACTAGGGA
>NZ_JBYNRX010000026.1:0-14412 GCF_057785375.1 Roseiflexus sp. | reverse complement strand
TTGAAGGTTGAAGGTTAAGAGGCTCTTGAACCTCTCGCCTCTCACCTCTCGCCTCTCACCTCTCACCTCTCACCTCTCGCCTCTCGCCTCTCACCTCTCGCCTCTCACCTCTCACCTCTCACCTCTCGCCTCTCACCTCTCACCTCTCACCTCTCACCTCTCGCCTCTCACCTCTCACCCCTCACCCCTCACCCCTCACCTCTCACCTCTCACCCCTCACCCTCTCACCTCTCACCTCTCACCTCTTGCCCCTGGTTCTCAGTTCTCGGTTCTCTGAAGAAACATCCCGGCACGAGAACGACCGTATCACTGTTATAACCATGTATCAACAGGAAAGGAGTACATCCAATGAATCTGTATCGAGTGCTCTTTGCGCTTGCTGGCGCACTCGCGCTTGCTGCATGCACTGCCACATCACCGACAACTCCAGCAGCACCGGCAAATACCGGCGCAACTGGCGGCGCGACGATCCAGATCAGCGATCCCTGGGCGCGGGCGATGAAGATGGAAGGCGGCGCGATGGGCGGTATGGAACAACCCACTATGGCGCCTGCGTCCGGCGGCGGGTATGGCGGCATGGAGCCGACCAAAGCGCCCGAACAGGGCATGGGACACGGCGGACACGGCGGCATGGATATGGACATGGGAGGCACAAACAGTGCAGCATATATGGTCATCCGCAACACCGGCAGTGAAGCGGACAAACTGATCGCCGCGAGCACCGATGCCGCCAAAACGGTCGAACTGCACACCGTCATCGAAGAGGGCGGCATGATGCGCATGCGCCAGGTCGAAGGTGGCATCGACATTCCCGCCAATGGGCAGGTCGAACTGAAGCCGGGCGGGTTCCATGTGATGCTCATCGGTCTGACCCGCGACCTGAACGCAGGCGATAAGGTGGAATTGACGCTCACCTTCGAGAAGGCGGGAGAGATTCCGGTAACGGCGGAAGTGCGCCAGCCATAAGGTGACGGTCACACAGGACGCCGCCAGGGTTCGCTGGCGGCGTTCTCTGAGGATGGCGTCCCATGCGCGGTCGTTCGTACACTACTGCCGGGGCGCTGCGGGCGAAAGCCCGCGCTGAGGACATAAAAGCCCCGTTGGGGCTGCTGATGCTAATGCGCAGTCTGCGTCCGCGACTGCCAACGCGCGTTGTGACTCGTTACACCGCGCGAACCGGGCGCTCGAATATCTTGTCTGACTGACCGCAAGTTAGTATAACACGGAAAAACTGGACCCATAACGGGGTTCAGGTCAGGCGCCTTTGTACCTTTGCGCCTTTGTGCGCGCTTAAAGGGAGTAACTTCGGGACGCCTTTCCCTGGAACAGCGCCCATGTTTCAGTGCGCCATGCAGGTAATGGATCGGGTATGACCATCACCTTCGCCGATCCCAACAATTCCAGCATCGCTTCTTAACAATCCCTGAAGAAAGTCTCGCTACGATAAGAGGTGTATCGGGCAAATGCCGATCCTTCGTAGCGAGGTCTTCTGATGAACGTCCATACTCCGGAAGTTCAACGACGAATACTGACAAACCTGGCGCTCGACGGCGCAATGTTCGTTGTCTTTCTCACCACCACGGCGCCACGCTTCACCGGTATCGCCATTCACGAATGGCTGGGAATCGCGCTTGGCGCCGCAGTCGTCACTCATCTGGTCACTCACTGGTCGTGGATCACTGGCGTTGCGCAGCGGCTTTTCAGCCGGACAACGGGGTGCGCACGTCTCGACTATGCGCTGAATGCGCTGCTCTTTGCGGTCTTAACGACGATTATCTTCACCGGACTGATGATTTCGGAAACGGCGCTGGCCCCCCTCGGCATTCGCACCGAGCGTGATCGTTTCTGGACACAACTTCACCATCTGGCATCCGACGCGGCAGTGTTTCTGCTGGGGGTGCATGTGGCGTTGCACTGGCGCTGGATCGTCAACGCAACACAGCGTCTGTTCACGCGATTCTCCTCCCAAAAAGCGGCAGCACTCAGCGCTGCGCCGGTTCTGGGAAAGGAGGCGCAGCAATGAAAACCATCCGGCGTATCGTCGTCATTCTGTCAGCGGCGCTGGTCGTCGTCGGCGCACTCATTGCGCTCAGACAGACAGAGGTTCTGGCGAGGTTGCTGCCGGAGTCGGATCGTGCGCGCCTCGCAGCCGGCGTAGAGCGCGACCGATTCGCGTCCGGCAGATTCGAGCGCGATGAGCGCGACGGCTTCGTGCACAAGCATGACGCAAAGCGCGAACCGGATGCACGTGGTATTATCGAAGTGGTCAAAAATCTGCTGATCATTGGCGTCATCATCGCGCTGGTTGTGGGAGCGTCACCGATTGTCCGTCGTTTTCTGCGGCGACGATCCCCGCCGCACGCTGCAGCGGGCATTGCGACATGAACACAATTCTGGTCGTTGACGACGAGCCGGCGCTGCGCGACATGCTCCGGCTCTATCTCGAACAGGAAGGCTTTCACGTCGTCGAAGCGGGTGATGGACGGCGCGCGCTGTACGTGGCGCGCGTCGAAAAGCCCGACCTGGTGATTCTCGACCTGATGATGCCGGAAATGGGCGGGTACGAGTTCCTGCGCGCCTTCGCCAAAGAGTCGCGCACGCCGGTTATCGTGCTGACGGCAAAGATCGAGGACACCGACAAAATCCTGGGGCTTGAACTCGGCGCCGACGATTATGTCACCAAACCATTCAATGTGCGCGAGTTGATCGCCCGCATCCGCGCGGTTCTGCGCCGCACCCGGCAGGCGCCGCTCGAACCGGACGTGCTGCGCGCCGCTGATATTGTGCTCGACCGCACCGGGCGAACGGTGCGCGTCGGCGCACGATACGTCGATCTGACGCCATCGGAGTTTGCCATTCTGGCAACCCTCATGGCCGCGCCGGGGCAGGTCTTCTCGCGGCTCGACCTGCTCGACCGCGTATCCGGTGATGCCTTCGAAGGTTCGGAGCGCACGATCGATGTGCATATCCGCAACCTCCGCACCAAAATCGAAGACGATCCGCGCAATCCACGCTATATCGAAACAGTGTACGGCATGGGGTACCGTTTTGCGCTGCTGCGCACGACGGACTCCTCAAGGACAGGCGCCTGACCATGCGATCTTTGACGCTCAAACTAACCCTGGCGTTTCTGCTCGTCGGGCTGATCGGCTCACTCCTGGTTGCGCTGTTCGTCGGGTTGCGCACCCGCTCCGAAGTCGATCTGTTCCTCTCGGTTCGTGATCGAACGATTCTGCTGAATGCGTTGCGCTCCTATCACCAGGCGAACGGCGGATGGCAGGGGGTCGAGCAACTCCTCGAACGGACGGCGCCGCTCGACTTTTACAGCCGGAACCTGATCCTGACAGATACGAACGGCGTTGTGGTGTACGGACGCCGACCGTACTCTCCTGGTCGTCGGTTGGGTCGAGTCATGATTGCGCGCGCCGAGCCGCTGCGTTCCAATGGAGACATCATTGGCTATTTCTTCTTCGCCGGTCCTCCGCCTCTCCCCCTCCTCAACGATCCACGCTGGGCAGCCGAAGCCGCACTCTTGCAGCGGCTCACGGTGGCAACCGTTCTGAGCGCGATTGGCGCAACCGTCGCGGCGCTGGTGGTTGGCATCGTGCTGGCGCGCACGCTGACCCGCCCTATCCGCGAGTTGACGGCGGCGACGCGCGCGATGGCGCAGGGGCGTCTCGATCAGCGGGTGACGGTGCGTTCGCGCGATGAAATCGGCGAACTGGCGCAGGCATTCAACCAGATGAGCGCCGACCTGGGGCAGGCAATCCAGGCGCGCCGTCAGATGACCGCCGATCTGGCGCACGACCTGCGCACACCGTTGAGCATCCTGCGCGGCTATACAGAGGGCTTGCAGGACGGACGGATCGAGGGATCGCCCCGCATCTATCAGGTTATGCACGGCGAAGTCGAGCATCTGCAACGCCTGATCGACGATCTGCGCCTGCTGTCGCTGGCGGATGCTGGCGCACTATCGCTCAACCGGCGCGCCGTCGATCCGCGCGCGCTCCTCGAACGCGCGGCACTGGCGCACATGGTGCAGATAGAAGCGCGTGGACCGGCCATTCGTGTGGAGGCGTCCGACTCGCTCCCTGCGGTATGGGTCGATACCGACCGCATGGCGCAGGTGCTGAACAATCTGGTAGCGAATGCGCTGCACCACACACCGGAAGGCGAAATCGTGCTGGCGGCGCGTGAGGCGGAGAATCAGCGCATCGTCATCGACGTGCGCGACACGGGCAGCGGCATTGCGCCGGAAGACCTGCCACACATCTTCGAGCGTTTCTATCGCGCCGATCCCGCGCGCACCCGCGAGAGCAGGCAGAGCGCCGGGCTTGGACTGGCAATCGCCAAAGCCATCGTTGAAGCGCACGGCGGAACGATCAGCGTCACATCGACCGTCGGCAGCGGCACAACCTTTACCATTACCCTCCCGCTTGCGCTCTCGCCGGAGACCCACGCCGGATCTCAGACAACATCGTATTCAGGGGTCAACCTGAGCCATCCATAGCGCGTATGCCTGAGATTGGCTTTGTGGGTGAGGTGAGCGAATAATCCGAGTTGCTGCATTGTTATATCGATCCTTCTGGAGAAAGTAGCGTTTTGAGTAAGTCTTCAACCTTTTCTTTAACATCTTTGGAGCGACGCTCGAAGAAGGCAGCCAGATCGTATTACTTCTCGACAAAACGCATACGTGCTTTCAGTGGACGAACCATTCGTCGTACCCGTCAGGATAATCCAGTGGCGCTCCTTATATCGTCTTGCCACATCACTATCGATCTGGGTTGAAAACAATATGATCACTGGCATATATTTATGCGCATATGCGTTCACAGCGTTGGCGATGTTGGCGTTTTGACGTTTTGAGTCTTTGCTCTTGTACCCCTGGCGTACTTCAAAAACACATCCCTTGATGCCCTGCAAGGTGTCATTCTGCAAGCCTGCCAGACGTCCGGCGGCGTCTATCCACTGCTTTACCTTCTCTCGAACCTTCAAATCTTTCACATCATCAATGACAATACGACCGTCTAGTGAAAGTTTCCGAGACCCGATAACGTAACTCCAGGCGGCTTCTTCTGAGGATAGTCCAAGATGATCTTGCAACATCTGATGGAAAATCCACTGACAGGCAATGCCTATCTGTCGATAGACAGATGTAATGCCGCCAGCCGCCTTGTGTGCGGCATAGGTCAGCGGTGAGTCAAGACCTATCCAATGATAGAACGGATCAGATGTATACAGACTTTGGAACTGTTCCAGAGTCAGTCCTGGACCAGATCCCCCGCCAAACCTGGGCTTGTAGTCCCGGCACTGATCTAATGCCGACTTAAGGATCCTGAAGTAGCGCTCATCCGGCGACGAAGCCTGTACCGGCGGCGGAGGCAGCGCTCTGGCATCAGCATTATTATCGGTCTGATCCCAGACGTCGTCTGGCATAGTGCACCCGATACCGGATGCAACGATCTATGAACAATTGTACCACGTTCCGTTTTACAGGACAATGCCAACTACCAGGGGGCCAGGCATGAATTGTCAGGCGGCAAGAAAGCGCATCCATGCTGCACCCTGGCTGGCGCCTGCCCAGCACACCTCCCGCAAGCGGGGAGTGTGCTGGGCAGGCGTTCCGCCGGGCGTCCACCTGCGCGGTTTGGCACGCTCAACGCGTGTGAACGCCGCTGTTTCCGTCCGCGTAAGCGGACGGTCGGTCACAGGTCCGTCAGAGGCGATCTTAATCGCTGGCCACCGGAGCACCGTTCCCTGACAAATCATGCCCGCATCCTGCTGGATTGTGCAGGCGCAGTGTGCTGGTATCGAGCACGCTGCATGCTCTTACCCCAGAATCCCGGTCACCAGCGCCAGCAGCACCCCGCCGGCGACGACGCTGCCCAATTGACCGGCAGTGTTGGCGCCCATGGCGTGCATGAGAATGAAGTTATCGGGGTCTTCGGCGAGCGCCACTTTTGCCGCCAGGCGCCCTGCCATCGGAAAGGCGGAGATGCCCGCCGCGCCGATCAGGGGGTTAATTGCCCCGCCGCTGACGAACGCCAGGACTTTGCCGAACAGCAGACCGGCAACGGTGTCGAGGATGAATGCCAGCAGCCCCAGCCCCAGCACCTGGAGCGTCACCAGGTTCAGGAACGATCCGGCGTCCATAGTCGAGCCAATGGTCAATCCCAGGAACAACGTGGCGATATTGATCACTTCGTTCTGCGCCGCTTTGCTCAACCGCTCGACCACGCCGCTTTCGCGCAGCAGATTCCCCAGCATCAACATGCTGATCAGCGGTGTCGCCGCCGGTACCAGCAAGCCGATGATCAGGGTCACCACGATGGGAAAAAGGATCAATGCCTGCCGCGAAACCGGGCGCGGCGCGTATGCCATGCGAATGCACCGCTCGTGGCGTGATGTCAGCAGCCGCATCAGCGGCGGCTGGATAATCGGCACCAGGCTCATGTAAGAGTAGGCCGCGACGGCGATGGGGGCAAGCAGTTCCGGCGCCAGTTGCGAGGCGACATAGATCGACGTGGGACCGTCAATCGCACCGATGACGCCAATTGATGCCGCCTGATTGAGCGGAAAACCGAGGAGCGTCGCCAGGATCAGCGTACCGAAGATGCCAAACTGACCGGCAGCGCCAAGAAGCGCCATGCGCGGCATCGCCAGCAACGGGCTGAAATCGATCATTGCACCAACGCCAACAAAGATGAGAAGCGGGAAGAGTTCGGTGCTGATCCCGGCGCGGTAGAGGATGCCGAACAATCCTTCGCCGTCGGTCATGCCGGTGAGCGGAATGTTCGCCACCAGACAACCAAACCCGATCGGCAGCAACAGCACCGGCTCGTATTCTTTCACCACCGCCAGCGTTATCAGCGTCGCGGCAACCGCAAGCATCACCAGGTTGCCGATGGTGAAGTTTGCCAGACCTTTGATCAATTCGGGGATGAGTGTTGAGAAATCCATGCAAATCCGCCCCTGATCCCAAATACCTTTCAAATAAGGGCGCTCACACGCCCTCGGTCTTATGCGCGTCGATGTCTCCCGCCAGTCTCGCGTCAAAGGAGCTACGCGCGATCACCGCGCACGTGATGGTCATAATACTCATGCGCGGTCATTCGTACCATACTGCCGGGGCGCGCAGCGGGATGCCGAGGCGCTGCCGGCGAAAGCCCTCGCTGAGAACGCGGTTCGACGGCGCTCACCGCACGTGGTTCGACGGCGCGCACCGCAAGTGCAAGCCCCGCCGGGCGAACTGATGCCACTGCGCCGTCATGCGTCCGCGACACGCCTGCCGGTGCGCGTTGACCGTTGCGCCTTGCCCAACAAACGCGCGAACATCGTGTCTGACTGAACACCACTTGGTATCAGATGTTCAACAGAGGCGTTTGTCCAACAGTGAACGGTTACTCCGACTTAATGACCATCAAGGGTTGGTGGTGCTTCACATGCTGCCCATCGCTCACATAGACGGCTGACACGACGCCGGACTGTTTCGCGCGGATGCTGTTCTGCATCTTCATCGCTTCGAGCACGCACACCTCCTGCCCTGCTGTGACCTGCTCGCCGGGTTTGACCCGAACGGCGAGAATGACGCCGGGGATCGGCGCCAGCACCATGCCGCTCCCGGCGGCGTCAGGCACTGAAGGCGTCGGAGCAGGGGATGCAGGCAGCGCCGCAGGTGCGGACGCGGCTGGCGCCTGCCGACCATCGAGCGACCCGACGACCGGGGCGGGCGAGGACTCGGGCCAGACCTCGAAGCGTTCACCATCGACGATTGCCACGACCGGACGTGCATTGAGATCCACAATCTCGACGTTGTATGCCGTTTCCTCAATAACGACTCGCATCTTCATAGGTGTTCTCGTCCCTCTCGTCCTGTTCGAGCCATGCGTCCGGCTGCCTGCCAGGGGCTGACCACTGATGTGGAAGTTGCCATTCTTCGCGCCGCCTGTTCACGTGCGAGCGCCACCGCCGCCGCCGCCGCCGCCGCCCGTCGCCGTCGTTCAGAAAGGTCGGGCTGCGCTGGCAACGCGGGGAGAGCAGGTTCCGCCGCTTCGACGGCGGCTGGCGTTTCTTTCGCGCCTCTGGCAGTCAGCGCCGTCAACAGCGCCATCAATCCCCACAGCAGAAAGAGCGCGCCAAAGGTAATGCTCATGCCGATCACCAGCAGATACAAGGCGACACTCAGATTGTCGGGCATGGCACGCTTCTCCTTTTACACCGGCATATTCCCATGACGACGCGGCGGCGGCGCCACCGACTTATCGCGCAGTGCATCGAGCGCGGCAATGACCCGCGCGCGCGTCTCGCGCGGTTCGATCACATCGTCGAAGAAGCCGGCCGCCGCTGCATGGTAGGGATTGTTGAACTTCCGCTCATATTCGCGCGCAAGACGCGCGCGCTCGGCGGCAGGATCGGGCGCGCGCGCGATCTGATCACGGTAGAGCAGGTTCACCGCACCATCCGCTCCCATCACTGCCACCTCGGCGCTGGGCCAGGCGAGATTGATGTCGCCCCCCAACGATTTGCTGCTCATCACAATGTATGCCCCGCCATACGCCTTGCGCGTTACAATGCTGATCTTCGGCACAGTCGCCTCCGCATAGGCGTAGAGCACTTTCGCGCCATGTCGGATGATGCCGCGATGTTCCTGGTCGATGCCAGGCAGAAAGCCGGGCGAGTCAACGAACGTGACCAGCGGGATGTTGAAACAGTCGCACATACGCACAAAGCGGGCAATTTTGTCGGAGGCGTCAATGTCAATCACGCCGGCCATAACGCTCGGCTCCTGCGCAACAATGCCGACGCTCCGCCCGCCCATGCGCGCCCATCCGGTGATCGCGTTCATCGCCCAGACCGGTTGCAACTCCAGCCAACTGCCACGATCCACCACCCGCTCGATGACCTCGTGCATGCGGTATGCCTGCCCCGGATCGAGCGGAACGATCCGGTTCAATTCCTCATCGGCGCGTAATGGATCATCGTCAGTCGGAACGAACGGCGGGTTTTCGGTGTTATTCGAGGGCAGGTACGACAGCGCCAGTCGGCAGAGCGCCAGCGCCGTCTGATCGTCTGGCGCAGTCAGATGGCAGGTGCCGCTGATCGTCATATGTACGTTCGCGCCGCCAAGCCCTTCCAGGTCGATCGTCTCACCGGTGACCTCTTTGATGACATCGGGACCGGTAATGAACATGAAGGATCGGCGTTCGACCATAATCATCAGATCGGTGACGGCTGGCGAGTATGCCGCGCCGCCGGCGCATGGACCGAGCATCACGCTGATCTGCGGTATGACGCCGGAGCATTTGGTGTTGCGACGGAAGATTTCGCCGTAGCCGCCAAGGCTGTGGACGCCTTCCTGGATCCGTGCGCCGCCGGAGTCGATCAACCCGATGATCGGCGCCCCTTCGCTGAACGCCAGGTCCATCACCCGACAGATTTTGCGCGCCTGCGCCTCGCCGAGCGACCCGCCGAGCACGGTAAAATCCTGCGAATAGACGAACACTGTGCGTCCGTCGATCCTGCCGTAACCGGTCACAACGCCATCGCCATAGAATGTTTCGCCATCAACCGGCCTGCCGGTGGTGAACGGCTCGAGTTCGACGAAACTGCCGGGATCGAGGAGCAGATCAAGCCGTTCGCGGGCTGTCAGTTTGCCGCGCGCATGGTGACGAGCGATCCGTTCCGCTCCGCCTCCCTGGCGCACCCGCTCGCGCAACGCGCGCAGTTCAAGAATTCGCGGATCATCACTCATAGGTCTATCACTTTCGGGAGATCACCTGCGCTGCTCAAGCCCTTGGTGAGTTCAGGCAAATCTCCCAGGGGCTTCCACGTCCTGAGTGAGGGCGTTAGCCCGCAACGCAGGAAATATGCGGTCTGGCAGCGCCGGTATGTCAGTTTCATTTCTGTCTGTCCATCAGTCTTCAGCGACCCGGACGTTCTTATCAATGCACGACCGCGCCCCATCTGCCCCCTTATAGAAAATCAACCAGATGTTGCACAATCATTGCCCGTGTTGACCATCTTGCGTCCGCCGTCGGCTGAGCCTGTCGAAGCCGCCGTCCGCCGTCGGCTGAGCCTGTCGAAGCCGCCGTCCGCCGTCGGCTGAGCCTGTCGAAGCCGCCGTCCGCCGTCCGCTGAGCCTGTCGAAGCCGCCGTCCGCCGCTCCACGCCCTTGATGGTCCAGGTTTGGGAGATCGCTCCCTCCATCCTTCGGACAGGCTCTTACCTCTTCCCATGGTACAATGAATCGGCAAGGAGCATCTGCCTATGCCTGATGTCGTCACTCTTGGCGAGTGCATGGCGGTCCTGTACCCGCCCGATCCCGTTTCGCTCGACGAAGCCCGCACGCTGTTGCTCGACATCGGCGGCGCGGAAGCGAACCTCGCCATTGCGCTCTGCCGTCTCGGTCACAGCGCGCGCTTCATCAGTCGCGTCGGCGACGACCCATTCGGCAGACGGGTGCGCACGGTCCTGTCCGATGAGGGAGTTGACACCTCATCGCTGCACACCGACCCCGACGCGCCAACCGGCGTCTTCTTTCGCGAATGGCTTGCCGACGGCGCGCGACGTGTCTACTATTATCGCCGCAATTCAGCCGCCAGTCGAATCGGGCCGGATGACCTGACGCCAGAACAGTTCAACGGCGCGCGGATTGTGCATCTGACCGGCATCACTCCGGCGCTGAGCGCGTCGTGCGCTGCCGCGTGTGTGCGCGCCATCGACCTTGCGCGCGCCGCCGGCGCGCTGGTCTCGTTCGACCCCAATTTCCGCCCGCGTTTATGGAAAGCATCGCAGGCGCGCGATGTTCTCCTGCCTCTGATGCGCGCTGCCGACGTGCTGCTCATGGGGCACGAAGACGCCCAGGCGCTCCTGGAAGTCAGCAATGACGATGACGCGCTGGCGGCAGCGGCGGCGCTTGGCGCCCGCGTTGTCGTACTGAAATGCGCCGAGCGCGGCGTGCGTGCGCTGGTTGGCGGGCAACGCTTGGCCGTTCCGGCAGCGCCGGTCGCCCGGGTGATCGACCCCGTCGGAGCAGGCGACGGCTTCGATGCCGGATTCCTGGCAGGATGGCTGCGTGGCTGGGGTATCACCGAATCGCTGGCGCTTGGCGCCCGCATTGGCGCGGCAGCAGTGGCAACGCTCGGCGACTATGTCGGCTATCCACGTCTGTGAGTCACATCTGCTCCCGGAACGACACGCCATACCGTCTGCGCGCATCGAGCCAGGCGCGACGGATGAGTTCGCGCACCTCTTCGGGCTGGTGAACGTTGCGCAGCGTGGTTTCCGGGGTCGAGACATCGGCGCCGCGGAGGTGAATGTCGCCAATCCCCAGGATGCGCTCGCCAGCATTCTGCGTGAAATCGATATCTTGCAGCCGCACAAGTTCGATGTCATCAACACTGTGCCCGATCAAACCACGGTAGATGCGCACGCGCTCGGTGGTCAGCACATACCGTTCCGTAATCGAAAGGAACGGACGACCTTCCCACCGAATGCGCTCATCACCGGAGACTTCGGCGGAGACCGGCGGCGCGACTTCATCGAGCATCTGATTGACCGCCGGCAACAGATTATCGGCGATTGCCGCCACCAAACGATCCTGTTGATCGCGCGGCACTGACGACAGGTCGACGCCGCTCTGAGCAATCGCCTGCCAGACGGCAGCGACCACGCGGGCGCGATTTTGTTCAAGAGTCACAGCACCCTCCTCGCCGTTTCAGCGCGTAACCGTCGCCCCGCTGGAAATGATCGTCTGCCCGCCAAGCGACGCCGCAGTGACGCGGGGGCGGATGACGACATTCCGGCCAATGCGCACATCCGGCGGTATCTGCGCACTTCGTCCCACCAGGGTCAAACCGGTGTTCAGCAGATCGGGCATACGCTGGTTAGGGGTGTTATCCTCGCCATCGCCGACCACTGCGCCGCTGCCGATCACGACTTCCTTATCGACGATGCAGCGATCCACCACAGCGCCAGGCTCAACGACCGTCGCACTCAGCAGGATCGAGTCGCGCACGACGGCGCCCTCGGCAACCACAACCCCTGGCGCAATGATCGAGCGCGCAACCGTGCCGTAGATGCGGCAGCCATCGCACAGGAGGTTGCCATCAACACGCGCGTTTTCGCCAATTTCGGCTGCCGGACGCTCCTCGCTTTTCGTGTGGATGACCCACTCCGGGTCATAGAGATCGAGCGCCGGAGTTTCGACGAGCAGCGCCATATTCGCTTCGTAGTACGCCTGCACCGTCCCGACATCCGCCCAGTATCCCTGAAAATGGTACGACACCACGCTCGTCTCATGCACCAGTTTCGGCATCAGGTCGTGCCCGATATTCTGCTCGTCGCCATTTGCCAGCACTTCCATCAGGAAATTCTTGCGGAAGACGTAGATGCCCATCGACGCCAGGCTCGAACGCGGACGACGCGGCTTCTCCTCGAACTGCGTCACAATCCCGTCGGCATCGACCGACACGATGCCGTAGCGATGCGCTTCGTGCGGGCTGACGCTATGCACCGCCAGTGTCAGGTCGGCGTCGAGGTCTTCGTGCAACTGGAGCATTGGGCGATAATCCATTTTATACACATGATCACCGGCAAGCACCAGGACGGCATCGACCTTCTGTTCGGCGATAATGTCGAGATTGGCGCGCAGGGCATCGGCATTGCCACGCTGCCAGGCGCCCCCTTCGCTCGTCAGATAGGGGTGGAGCACCCGCACCCCGCCAATGCGCCGGTCGAGATCCCACGGCTTGCCAACGCCGATATGTTCATGGAGCGATCGCGGGCGATACTGCGTCAGCACACCGACGTTGTAGATGCCGGAGTTGACGCAGTTCGACAGCGTAAAGTCGATAATGCGATACTTGCCGGCGAAGGGAACCGCCGCCTCCGAACGTTCGGCGGTCAGCACGCTCAACGCCGGACTTTCGCCGCCAGCCAGGATCATGGCAAATGTGCGGAGCATATGCGCCTCTATATTGTCTCGCCCGACTTCACATCGCCAGCCGGGAAGTCTTCTTCATCACGGTCGGCATTGATAACGACATTTCGCCCGATGCGGATATTGGGCGGAATATGCGCACCCTTGCCAACAACGGTTATACCGGTCATCAGTTTATCGGGCTGCTCGCGGTTGGGCGTCATATCGTCGCCGCACCCCAAACGCACCCCTGCACCAACCACCACGTTCTTATCGACGATCACCCGGTCGAGCACGGCCCCAGGACCGATCCAGGTATCATTCATCACCACGCTATCGCGCACAACCGCGCCGGGTGAAATGTACACCCCCGGCGAGAGCACCGAATGCTCGACCGTGCCGCGAATGATGCAGCCGTTGCAGATCAGGCTGCGACTGACGCGCGCCTGCGGTCCCAGTTTGGCGGGCGGGCGTTCTTCGCTGCGGGTGTGGATGACCCAATCGGTATCGTACAGGTTGAGGGTATTAGCGGGATTGAGCAGGTCCATACTCGTTTCCCAGTAGGACTGGATCGTTCCGACATCGACCCAGTACCCCTGGAAGGGAAACGCATAGACGGCATCACGCCCCATCATAGACGGAATGACATGCTTGCCGAAATCGATCCGGGGCGACCCTTCGCCATTTTCGCTCAGGCGTTGAATCAGCGTATCGACATTGAACAGGTAGATGCCCATACTGGCGAGGGTGCCTTTATCGCGATTCTTCGGCTTCTCGGTAAACTCGACGACTCGCTGCTCCTCATCGACGGTCATAATCCCGAAACGATCGGTCTCTTCGAGCGGCACATGCATCACAGCAACGGTCATATCGGCGCGTTTCCGCTCATGAAACTCAATCATCTCGGCATAGTTCATCTTATAGATATGATCGCCGCTCAGAACGAGCACCAGATCGGCGCGGCGTTCGCGAATGTAGTTGATGTTCTGATACACTGCATCAGCCGTCCCCTTGTACCAGCTTTCATCACGACGGCCCTGGTACGGCTGGAGCAATTGTACGCCGCCACTGGCGCGGTCGAGGTCCCATGGCTTACCATTGCCGATATGGGCGTTGAGCGAATGCGGGCGGTATTGCGTCAGCACGGCGACATCGAAGATGCCGGAGTTGACGCAGTTGGAGAGGGTGAAATCGATAATACGGAACTTACCGGCAAACGGAACCGAGGGTTTGGCGCGTTTCTCCGAAAGAACGCTCAGCCGCGTCCCCTCGCCGCCAGCCATGATCATGGCAACGACTCGCACAGTCGGCCTCCAGCCACTGACGGCACGCGCAAAAGAGCGCTGCCGAAGGCTTCTTGCAAAAGGTACAGACGGGCTACCTGATGGGTTGTTGTCCATGTCAAACTATACCATACACCTGCGTATGCTGTAAAGCGTTTTTAGCGCATTTTTGACAGGAGGCGAGAGGCGAGAGGCGAGAGGCAAGAGGCG
>NZ_JBYNRX010000025.1:0-24855 GCF_057785375.1 Roseiflexus sp. | reverse complement strand
GCGCCTTGCAGGGCGAGCACCTTGGTGATCGCGGCGGTCAGCGTCGTCTTGCCGTGGTCGACGTGACCAATGGTGCCGACGTTGACGTGCGGCTTGGTGCGCTCAAACTTCTGTTTTGCCATTGCTTTGTATTGCTCCTTGCAGCGTGCTTACAAATCGGTGCCTTGAACATACGACGGACTAGCCGCGCCGTTTTTCGATAATCTCCTTTGCCAACGCCTCCGGCAGCGGCTGGTAATAGGCAAACTCCATCGATGACGTTGCGCGCCCCTGCGTCGCCGAGCGCAGGTCGGTCGTATAGCCGAACATGGATGCCAGCGGGACGTAGGCCCGGATGACCTGCGCATTGCCGCGCGCTTCCATACCTTCGACGTGACCACGGCGCGAATTGATGTCGCCGAGCACAGCGCCGAGAAAATCTTCCGGCGTGACAATCTCGACCTTCATCACCGGTTCGAGCAGGATCGGGCGACCCTTGCGCACTGCTTCCTTCAGCCCCATCGAAGCAGCGATCTTGAACGCCATTTCTGATGAGTCGACCTCGTGGTACGAGCCGTCGTAGAGCGTAACCTTCAGATCAACCACGGGATACCCGGCGATCACGCCGCTCGCCATCGCTTCCTTGACGCCCGCCTCGACTGCCGGGATATACTCGCGCGGAATAACGCCGCCGACGATCGCATTGACGAACTCGAACCCTTTGCTGCGCTCGAGCGGTTCGACCTGCAGTTTGACGTGGCCATACTGGCCCTTGCCGCCGCTCTGCCGCACGAACTTGCTGTCCACGTCCGCCGGAATCGTGATCGACTCGCGGTACGCCACCTGCGGCTTGCCCTGATTGGCTTCGACCTTATATTCGCGGCGCATGCGATCAACAATCACCTCGAGGTGAAGTTCGCCCATGCCGGCGATGATCGTCTGCCCGGTCTCCTGATCGGTGAAGACGCGGAACGTCGGGTCTTCTTCCGCCAGTTTGCTCAGCGCAATCGCCAGTTTATCCTGGTCGGCCTTTGTCTTCGGCTCGATCGCCAGTTGAATGACCGGCTCCGGGAAACGGATGCTTTCCAGCACGATGGGATCGTTCGGATCGCAGATCGTATCGCCGGTGTAGCTCTGCTTGGGACCGACCATGGCTGCGATGTCGCCGGCATAGACCTCCTTGATCTCCTCGCGATGGTTGGCGTGCATCTGCAACAGGCGACCAATGCGTTCGCGCTGATTGCGCGTCGAGTTGAGCACGTAGGAGCCGGTCTCCAGTTTGCCGGAATAGACCCGGAAATACGCCAGTTTGCCGACGAACGGGTCGGAGACGATCTTGAACACCAGACCGGTAAACGGCGCATCTTCCGACGTCGGTCGTGTAATCATCTCAACGCCATCGTCGCCGGCGACCTGACCGGGGCGCGTGCCGCGCACCGGCGGAATATCAACCGGCGACGGCAGGTAGTACACCACCGCGTCGAGCAGGCGCTGCACTCCTTTATTGCGCAGGGCGGCGCCGCACAGCACCGGCACCAACTTGCCTTGAATCGTGGCCTTGCGCAGTGCGCGGCGCAGTTCTTCAACGCTGAGCTCTTCTCCTTCGAGATAGAGGAGCATTAACTCATCGTCGGTCTCGGCGATCGCTTCGATCATCTCATTGCGCAGGCGTTCCGCCTCGTCGGCGACCTCCGCCGGGATCGCTTCCAGTTCTTCGCGCTTCCCCTGATCATCGACGTAGATAAACGCCTTGTTGGTGATCAGGTCGACAATGCCACGGAAGCGATCCTCCGAGCCAATCGGAACCTGAATGGGAACCGGTTTTGCGCCGAGGCGCTCTTTGATCATGTCCACTGTGCGCAAGAAGTTGGCGCCGATCCGGTCCATCTTATTGACGAAGCAGATCCGCGGCACGCGGTACTTATCCGCCTGCCGCCACACTGTCTCCGACTGCGGCTCGACCCCGGCGACGGCGTCGAACACCACCACACCGCCGTCGAGAACACGCAGCGACCGCTCAACTTCCGCGGTGAAGTCGACGTGACCAGGAGTATCGATAATATTGATGCGATACGGCGTCCCTTCGACCGTCCACTCAGCAGTGGTGGCAGCGGCCGTGATCGTAATGCCGCGCTCACGCTCTTGTTCCATCCAGTCCATCACCGCGGTGCCTTCATGCACCTCGCCGAGTTTGTAGGTGCGACCGGTATAGAACAGGATGCGTTCGGTCGTGGTGGTCTTCCCCGCATCGATATGGGCAATGATGCCAATGTTTCGTATCCGCTCTAACGGCACTTCACGAGGCATGAGATACTCTCCCCTCTTCTGCACTAGGTGTACCGCTCAATTCGCATCTGGTCGCCGGAGACCGCGTGGCGCTCGCCGCCGTTGTCACGCCGCCGCCTGTCGTCTCACAGGAAGATCAACCGGATATGAGACAATCTCGTGATTGGTGTTGGCTTCGACAGGCTCAGCCAACGCCAACTGCGTCACAGGTGCAAGCGTGTTTGTTCGGATTTAGATCGATCTGCCTATCAGAACCGCCCGTAGTGCGAGAAGGCGCGATTGGCTTCCGCCATGCGCTGCACATCCTCTTTTCGTTTGATCGTTGCGCCGGTATTATTGTACGCATCGATCAACTCGGCGGCCAGGCGCTCATACATCGGCTTGCCCGAACGTGCGCGCGCCGACATGAGCAACCAGCGCATCGCCAGCGACTGCCGGCGGTCGCTCTTGACCTCGACCGGCACCTGATACGTGGCGCCGCCAACGCGCCGCGGCTTGACCTCGATCACAGGTCCCGCGTTGCGTATGGCAGTCTCGAAGATCTCCAGCGCGGGCTTTTTCAGACGCTCTGCCGCCAGGTCGAACGCCTGATAGACGATCTTCTCGGCGATGCTCTTTTTGCCGCGCTGCATAACCTTATTAATAAACTGCTGCACCAGCACGCTGTTGAAGCGTGGGTCTGGCGGTGGAATACGCCGCTCAATCGTGCCTCGACGGGGCATAGGCTACCTCATCACACAGGTTGCAGCCGGCAACTGCCGCTGCGCTGCATCGTGAACCTTACTTCTTCTTTGCCGGAACCGCACTGGCTTTCTTTGTGCCGTACTTCGAACGACCCTGCTTGCGATTGGCGACCCCCTGCGCGTCGAGTGTGCCACGCACGATGTGGTAGCGCACGCCAGGCAGGTCCTTCACGCGCCCGCCGCGGATCAACACGACCGAGTGTTCTTGCAGGTTGTGCCCTTCGCCTGGAATGTACGCAGTTACTTCCATCCCGTTCGACAACCGCACGCGCGCAATTTTGCGCAGCGCCGAGTTGGGCTTTTTCGGAGTCATCGTTCTGACCTGCGTACAGACGCCGCGTTTGAATGGCGACCCTTTGCCGCGTGTCAGTTTCCCCTTCAAGACATTCAGGCTGAAACGCAACGCAGGCGCCTTGACTTTCTTCGTGACCCGCTTGCGCGGCTTCCGAACCAGCTGATTGATTGTCGGCATGCTGCTCCTGTCCTCCCCATCGCGCGCGACGCGCGTGCGTCCGCCATCATCTGGTCACTTTGCAAAAAAAATCTTTGCCCTTCACTGGTCGTAGCGACAGCCACGCCTTAGTTTGGGGCCAAAACGCAGACAATAAAATGCCTGTGCGATTTCTGCACAGCGGTATGGAAGTATAGCACAGGAACAAGCGCATGTCAAAACCCGTTTGAACGCGAGAGGAGTCTGGTATACTAAGGCGAGGAGCGCAACGATGAGCGTAGTGCAACAGGTGCACGCAGCGTCTGGCGTGACAGGGAGGGCATCATGCGGGAACTCATTATCATCGGCGGCGGCGCAGCGGCGCTCTCCGCCGGGATGTATGCGCTGGGCAAGCAGCTCGATTTTGTGATGATCTATGAGTCGTTGGGCGGCAAGGCCGGCTGGCGGCAGAACCTGGTCGGGCAGGAGGAGGTCGAGTATCTGGCTGGCGAAGAAGCAGTGCGCATTTTTGAGCGCAAGATCGCAATGCAGATCGACCGCACCATCCGTGATACGGTCACGGCAGTGCACCGTTCGGACCAGGGTTTTCGCGTCGAGACGCGCAACCATGGCGTGATCGAGGCGCTTGCCGTGATTGTGGCCACCGGTGCGACGCCGGTGCGCCTCAAAGCGGCGGGGGCGCAGGAACTGCTCGGTCAGGGCTTGGGCTACTCGGTCACCACGCATGCGCATCTGCTGGCAGGGAAGACGGCCGCAGTCATCGGGGCGACGCACCGGGCGTTGCGCGGCGTCGCCGAACTGGCGCGCACCGCCGAGAAGGTCTATCTGATTGTTCCAGAGTTGCACGACGTCTCATTGCCAATAATGCACGCCGTCGGTCAGCGCCCGAATGTGGAAATCCTGACGGGGCATACAGTTGATGAAGTGGTGGGATCCATGAATGTTGAGGAAATCGTCGTTTCGCGCGATGGCCAACAACGTCGCATCCCGGTCGATGCCGCGTTCGTCGATGTGGGGTTGCGCCCGTGCAGTGAGATGGTGCAGCATCTGGTGCGCACCGATCAGGACGGCTTTATCTGGGTCGATGAGCGGATGGCGACGACGGTTCCGGGCATCTTCGCCGCCGGTGATGTGACGACATCATTCGGCGAACAGGTGCTGATCGCAATTGGCGATGGCGCGCGCGCGGCGCTCAGCGCCTACGATTATCTGCTCATGCGAACGCCGTTTGCGCGGTGATGCAGCGCAACTTCAGGCGAGCACGGCTCGTCATACCGGTTGGAGACGCAGGGGCGCAGGGGTGCAGCGCGTGAAACCGCGCGGAGGCGCCGGCAGAACAAAGGGCGCCCCTGTGCGATTCATCATGAAGGAGGGGCAATATGAGTGATCAGACGCCAAACGCCGGTCAACCTGAGCCGCAGAAAGAGACGCCTGACCTGACTGCCGAACTGCGCGAGATGGGTCAGCAGCTTGAGGCGTTGTTCCGCGCGTTCATCGAAAGTGAACGCACGAAGCAGATGCAGGCGACGGTAGCGAAGAGCGTGCAGAATGTGGCGGCAGTCGTGCGGCAGACGGCGGAAAAGATTCAGACTGATCCACGTTTCCAGCAGGTGGAGGATCGCAGTCGTCAGGCGCTCGAACGTGCGCGTGAAAGCCAGGTGTTCCACGACGTACAGGAAGCGTTGGTCACTGGTCTGGAGCAGATCAATACGCAGTTGCACAAACTGGTCGAAAAACTCGAAGCCGAGCGCGCTGCCGGTGCGCAAACCGGGCAGGGGAACGAAGCCAACCCGCCGGTCGAACATGTTCCGCTCGAGGCGCCGGCAACCGGTGAAACGAAGAAACTGGAGGAGTAGGGGGCAAGTTATCCACGAAGGACACGAAGGGACACGAAGGTAATGTTCCTGATTTCTGATCTTCGTGCGTCTTCGTGAACTTCGTGGATGATGGTTTGCCTGGCATTCGGATTACTGGTATAATGCAACGGGGGAATGCCCCCATAGTCTAGCGGCCCAGGACGTCACCCTTTCAAGGTGAAGATCGCGGGTTCGAATCCCGCTGGGGGTACCAGGAACCGCCCGATGAGGAAGTCATTGGGCGGTTGTGTTTTTAAGAGCGCGTCTGAACAAGTCAATTGGGTGGGCGAAGGCGTTGCCTTCACCCACCCAACTGCACCTTATGAGGCGAGTTTTCCGACATACTCTGAGACGATCGCCTGACGCTGAGGAGGGGTCAATGCCGTCTGTCGCAACAGTCCGGCACGATAACGGCCCGTCTTATCCCTCCTCCTCGATCCCCACAAGCGCGTAGATTGCTTCACCGTGCGTGATGCGGCTGACATATGGGTGCAGGGCTGCGTCATCGGAAACGCGCCGGTAAATGGTGCGCGTATTGGCTTCATGCTCGATGAGCAGGTAGTCGCCGTGGATGCGGATGGGCGGCTCGTTGTGGTTGACCGCAGTTTCGTCATAGCCTTGAACGTCGTCCATCCTGGTGCACCTTTCCTTGTCTGCTCCATCGGAAGAGCGGGTCTCAGACCCGCCCGTACTTGTTGGCTGAGACGGACCCCCTACGGATGGTGTGCGGCGCCATTGCGTAGCGTGATCGGAATGTCTGTTGGTCCTTCGACGCCGGTTTCAATCAGGGTGTTGCTCACAATCGTTGTTGCGCGGCGCTCGAAGATGGCGTTGGTGACCTCGTCGACCAGCGCAATTGCGCCATTGTAGCCAACGATAGATCGACGATGGTAGCCAAAGCGATCTTCGACCGGGAAACCAACTCGCACCAGCGGGATGTTTTCCGCTTCGGCGATAAATTTGCCTTTCGAGTGTCCCATGAGCAGATCGACCGGTCGTTGCTTGATCCGCTTGTGCAGCTCGTGCAGATCGCCCTTGAGAATGATCTCGCTCTCGACCCCCAGTTCCTCCATCAGTTCGACCATTCGTTCCCCCCAGGCGCGATTGTCGGCGGCGGTCAGGATGTATGCGGGGGTCATGCCCATTTCGGCGATCAGCCCAACCAGTCCTTCGAGCAGGTCGAGATCGCCGTAGAGGGCGACGCGCAATCCCGAGGTGTACATATGCGTGTCAACCAGGGCGTCGAGCAGGCGCGCTCGTTCGACCTCGAGCGTTTCGGGAATGGCATGATCGGTGATCGCAATCAACGTATCGACGAAAGCATCGGTGTTTTTCAGACCGATGGGCATGGTCAACACGTGGGCGGGAACGTTGTAGCGCCGCTCGTAGATGTGCGCCGCTTCGCCGCCAATGTGACGCTGGAGCGCAATCGTCGCCAGCGACTTCGAGGAATTGCGCAGTTCCTCGACGGTCGTGCCGCCGCGTGGAAAGTGGGGACGCGGGTTGTAGTAGCCGCCATCGAGGGTCTCCTCATAGTCGGTGATCCACAGTCCGTGCAACCCTATCTCGCGCAGGATGCGCTTCAGTTCGCGGATGTCGCCGGGGTTGACCCAGCCGGGAATGATGTTGAGTTTGCCGTTGGTTTCCCCTTTCTTTTTGCGGCGATCCGGCAGGTTGAGTGCGATCTCCTTGAGAAAGTTGTCGAAGCCGGTCGTGTGGTTGCCGATATACGACGGGGTTTTGACTGACAGGATCGGGATGGTCACCTCCGGGTGCTTGTCCAGAAACTCGTCGATGATCCCGGGAATGTCGTCACCGATCGTTTCTGAAAGACAGGTCGAGCAGACCATGATCATGGTTGGGTGGAATCGTTCCCAGATATGCTTCAGCGCCGCGAGCAGGTTCTGTTTGCCGCCGTAGACCGTCGTCTTTTCGGTGAGCGAGGTGGTGGCGACTTCGACCGGTTCGCGGAAGTGGCGCGCCATCTGGTGCCGCGGATAGGTGGCGCATCCCTGCGAGCCATGGTTGATCGTAATAGCGCCGTGAATGCCGTAATTGGCGAGCATCGCCCCGATCGGCGCGCATGAGCGGGTCGGGTTGATGGCGACGGCGCGCTCCTGAACTGTGAGAAAACTTGTCATCCTGGCACCTCCTCGAAACCATGCGCTGTGCGGCGATCGGCGGGTGCGGGTCGGGCGTGCTGGTGCAACACGTTCCAGACCGGCGCGTGCAGGGCTTTGTCGATGTCGCGGGCGAAGTTGACCATGCCCACAAAACCGGCGTAAGGTCCGGTGTCATAGGTATGCCCGTTGACGAATGGCACGCCCAGTTTGTATGCCACATACCGCTCCTTGTTGCCTGAGATGAACAGGTCGGGTCGGCGGCGGGTCAGGACTTCTTCGATTTCGGGAACGTTCGGATTGTCGATCACCAGCGCGCCATCGGCGATCTGTCTGAAAATCTTCTCGTAATCGTCGGTGTGCCCGAAGGTCGTGGCTGCCGTCTCGGTCTCCATGCCCAATTCGCGCAAGAGTTCGATCCAGTGCCACACGCGCGGTCCTCCCTGGTAAATGAAGACGCGCTTCCCCTGCAAACGTTGACGGTATGCGTCAATATGGGGCTGAATACGGGCGACTTCGCTGGCAATCACCTCTTCGGCGCGCGCTTCAAGCCCGAAGAATGCGGCTGTGTCGCGCAGCGCCTGCGCCATGTTCTTGATGCCCCAGAGGGTGACGTTGATGTAGGGGGTGCCGTACTTTTCCTTCATCATATCCGCGATGTAGGTGGCGGAGCGTTGACAGTGTACAATGTTGAGGGCTGCCTTGTGCATGATTTTCAGGTCGTCCACCGAGACATTTCCGGTAAAGCGGGCGATAATCCGCAATCCGAGCGCCTCGAAGAGATACTCGAAGGTGCGGATGTCATTCTTAATGTTGTAGTCGCCGATGATGTTGATTGATCGGCTGAAATCGCCTTCCGGCTCGGCCGAGCCGACC
Organism: Roseiflexus sp.; assembly: GCF_057785375.1. Taxonomy (NCBI): domain Bacteria; kingdom Bacillati; phylum Chloroflexota; class Chloroflexia; order Chloroflexales; family Roseiflexaceae; genus Roseiflexus; species Roseiflexus sp. Next base: position 16,544 of record NZ_JBYNRX010000025.1, on the reverse strand, counting down.
AGTTGGCGGAAAATCGTCTCATTGCCGACGTGATGCCCCATCGACTGGCTGACGCCGCGAAATCCTTCGCACTCGAAGAACACTACCGGCTTGCCGATGATTGCTTCCGCCTGTTTGGCGACATCGCGCCCGTCGTCGCCGATCAGCGCCGTCGAACAGGTGTTGTAGATGAAGACCGCCTTCGCATCGGGAAACTCGGCGTTGGCTTCGATGATCGATTGCAGCAGTTTTTTCTCGCCGCCGAAGACGATGTTGGTCTCGTTCATGTCGGAGACGAAGGTGTACTTGATATGAAAGTCGCTTTCGGCGAGGTGCGGACGGTAGCCCCACGAAAAGAACGCGCACCCGATTGGCCCGTGGGTCAGTTGGATGGCGTCCTTAACCGGTCCGCCGACGACGCCGCGACAGCCGGCGTAGGTGCAGCCGCGCTCGGTCATATCGCCCGGCGTCGTTGCGACGTTGCTGGCGATGAAACAGTTGGTTCCATCGCCGCGCTGACACGTCCCGCCCGGTCCCTTGAGCGCGATATGGATCGCTCGTTCAGGCAGGGTCTGATTGCATTTGAACTGCATCACGTTTCTCCTTCCGCTGCGCCAGAAACTTCGGAATACAGACCTGGTTCCCCGTACCGCATCCCTCCTCGCCGGGAACGCCGATGGCATCGGCGCGACACCGCTGGCAGTTGCGAAACTGCTCGATGACCGTCGCGCACTCGTCGCGCACCCGGTTGACCAGGTCGGGTAAGGGTTCCGGCAGGTGTGCAAACTTCGCCAGGGGCATGAGCGGGATGATGTTCATGATGTACGCGCCGTGATCTTTGACGACGCGCGCGACGTCGATCAGGTGATGATCATTGACGCCCGGGATAAGCACCGAGTTGACCTTGACCGCCATCCCGCGCAGCGCCGCTTCACGGAGACCGGTCAACTGGTTGCGCAGGAGGAGCGTACACGCCTCGCGTCCACGATAGGTTTTCCCCTGATACCGCACATAAGCGTAGATTTGCCCGGCGATCACCGGGTCAACGGCATTGATCGTGATGGTCAGTGTCGTAATGCCGGCCCGCTCGATGGCATCGATTTGATCCGGCAGCAGCAAGCCGTTGGTCGAGAGGCAGCGGATCAGCTGTGGAAACTCATCGCGCGCGCGCTCGAATGTGGTGAGCGTCGCCTGATTCGCCAGCGCATCGCCTGGACCGGCCACGCCAAGGACGCGGAGGCGCGGGTCGTGGGCGATGGCGTGGCGGACGGTGTGGAGCGCCTCGTCGGGCGACATGACCCGCATGGTGACGCCAGGACGATTTTCGTTCGGGCATGCGTATTTGCGGATGCAATAGTTGCACTGGATGTTACAACGGGGCGCCACCGGAACGTGGATGCGTCCGAAGCGGAAATGCGCTGCCCGGCTATAACACGGATGCGTGCTCAGATCGACCTTGGGAAAACAGACGCCCTGGCACGATCCGGCGGATGAAGCGTCCATTGAAGCCTCCATGACGCTGGCGCGCCGCTAATCGACAATGCCGTACTCGCGCATCAAATCTTCGAGTTCTTCCTGGGTGATAGGCGTTGGGATGGTAAACTCGTCGTTCTCATCGATCTTGCGCGCCAGTTCGCGGTACTCTTGCGCCTGCGGCAGATCGGGATCGTAGTCGATGACGGTTTTCTTGTTGATCTCGGCGCGCTGGACGTCCTTGCTGCGCGGGATGAAATGGATCATCTTCGTATTGAGACGGCGTGCAAACTCATCGACCAGCGCCTGCTCGTTCTCGACGAGGCGCGAGTTGCAGACCAATCCGCCGAGGCGGGCATAGCCGCGTTCGGCGAACTTCTTGATGCCTTTGCAAATGTTGTTGGCCGCGAAGAGCGCCATGTACTCGCCGGAACAGACGATGTAGATCTCTTCGGCATACCCTTCGCGGATCGGCATGGCAAACCCGCCGCACACGACGTCGCCAAGGACATCGTAGAAAACATAATCGAGATCGTCCTTATACGCGCCCAGGGTTTCGAGGGTTTGGATGGCAGTAATCACCCCGCGCCCGCCGCAGCCGACGCCGGGTTCAGGTCCGCCTGACTCGACGCATTTGACGCCGCCATATCCCTGAACGACCACCTTCTCGAGTTGCACGCTTTCAGGACCGACATCGCGCAGCGTGTCGAGCACCGAGGGCTGGCGCATGCCGCGAAGCAACAGACGGGTGCAATCCGCCTTGGGGTCGCACCCCACCACCATCAACCGATACCCCATCGACGCCAGTGCTGCCGCTGTGTTCTGCTGCGTGGTGGACTTACCGATCCCGCCCTTGCCATAAAAAGCGACCTGCCGCATGGTTCTGCTCCTTTCCATCGAACACGCGCACGATACTGCGCGTGAGCGCAAACCGGACGGTTACGAGTGCGCGAACGAGGACCTTGCCGGGCGAGCGGCGACGAAGGAGCAGGTGCAGCGAGATAGAAGATGCACAGGCGCTCACGCTGCCGCTGCGCAATCCTGGCGACAATCCAGGGCGCACGAAATACTGGCCCGGCAGCATGAGCGGGAAGGGGACATATGCTATAATGCCACCGCATCGGCGCTCACGCCGCCGCTGCATCGATCCCCCGCCGGTGCCAGCGGCGTGGGGATCGCCTGTTACCTGAGCCGATCGGCTGGATGTCGGGCTGCAGGATCGCCAGGATTGCGATTGCAGTGCCAGTGCAACCGCTTCCCTCCCCCTGATTGAATGCGCATCCCAGAACTCAGCCCGCTTGGCGAACGCTGCTCAGGCAGGTTGGCGCACCACTGCAAAGAAGCATCATTGAGGATCACGACACTGCGGCGTCGCAGGGATTGAGCGTGATAATGGTATGTACGAGAGCCAGGACGCTCAACGCCACTGTTGGGTTCCATCGGTGGGATTTGGAGAGAATATACCATTGATTGTCTGCGTTGGCAATACATTTTTGAGACGTGATCGTTAACATTCGATAACTAATGCAGGGTGGTTGTTGGTTTTGAACATATACGTTTGTGGGATATTATTCGTGCAGGGTGCAGGTGACGGTCACCTGGGGCAAAAGGCGTGTGCTATAATGCATTGGTGAGCGATACAGTGGGGTCTTCAATCGAAGAAGATTGCGCCAATGACGACCCGTTTGACGATTCACGTGCTCTTCACGCTGGATTGTGAGAGCATTGCGATCCGCACCGCGAAGGAAGGACCGCGCACCTGGGAGCAGAGCGCGCGCGCAATCGAGGGGTACTCCAATCGTCTGTTGCGGGCAGGTTGCCCGCCGACGCTCTTCCTGGCGCCGCAGTGCGCCGTCGAGCATACGCCGCTCCTCGAGGAGCTCGCCGGGCGCGGCGCTGAACTCGGGTTGTACGTCAACCCGTTGCATGCGGAGAGCGGATTGTACCGTAACTTCCTGGGAACCCTGTCGCCGGACGTGCAGCGCCAGTTGATCGATGAGGCTGCCGAACGCTTTGCCGATGCCATTGGCGTTCGCCCGCGCTCGTTTCGCCCCTGCAAGCATTCGGCAAGCGACGAGACCTATCGCTTGCTCTATGACCTCGGTTTTCGCCAGGGATCGATTGCACAGCCGGGCTTCGTCCTTCCGCGGATCGGAGTAGACTGGGAACACGTGTCTCATCACCCGCGCTATGTTGATAACCGCCACCACGAGCGCTCCGGCGACCTGCCGTTTCTCGATGTTCCGGTGACCACCGATCCCGATCAGCGGCAGATCACCAACCTGCCGTATGAACTGCGGATCGATGCCGGAACGCTCGAGGCGCTGCATCAACCGGTGATCGACCGGGCAATCGAGCGGATGATCGAAGATGCAGCACCATTCTGCGCGCTCTGCTTTACGTCCGATAATCGTCCGGCATATGACAATGATGATGATAAACATAGCCTGACGCTGGAGTCTATCCTCGATTATCTCGAAGCGCTTGGTGAACGCCACCATCTGGTTCCGACCACCCTCGCCGGCGCACACGAGCGCTTCCGCGCCGTACGATATGCACTGAGTGTATCGCCGGATAAAGAGACGCTCCAATGATTCGTCAACTGGCTCTTGTTCTGGCGTTTCCCTCCGTTATCTGGCGACGGTTGCTGAGCCATCTGGGGCTGGCGCTGGCGGTCTGGTCCGGCATGGCGCTGGCAGTCGGCATGGTTGTCTGTATTCCAGTCTATGCCGAGGCGTCGGGGTACCGCATTCTGCTGGCGGCGCTCACCGAACGCGCCATCGCCGATCCGTTGCCGCCATTCGCCCTGATCTACCGGTATGGCGGCGCCTCCGATCCCTCGATTTCGTGGCAGCAGTACCTCCTTGCCGATCAACTGGCGGGGGATCTTCCGGCTGCAGGGATCGATCTGCCAGCGCCGCCAGGCGTCCGCTTCGCCGCAACGGAAAAATTGCGGGTTGGCTTCCCCGACGGCGCCGGTCGAGAAGTGGTGTTTGCCCGCATTGGGTTTCTCAGCGGCATCGAGCGGCATATTCAGATTGTCGAAGGCGATCTGCCGCGACCGTTCACCGGCAAGGGTCCGCTGGACGTACTCGTGTCGGAAACCACGGCGTCGAAGAATACGTTGCTGATCGACGATCTGTACCTGGTGCAATCGACCGGTCGCGGACCGCGCATCGATGTGCTGGTGCGGATCGCGGGCATCTGGCGACCGGCGGACGCCGATGCGAGTTATTGGTTTCAGACGCCATCAACGTACAGCGATGTGTTTCTTGTGCCGGAAGCAAGTTTCATCCGGCTTGTCGATGTTCCCGATGCGCGCTTCGTCACACTGGCGGCATGGTATACCGCGATCGATGGCAGCGGCGTGCGCAGCAGCGATGTCGAGCGGCTACGGGAACGGATTGCGACGGCAACCGCCGATATTCAGCAACGTCTCCCTGGCGCCGAACTTGTGCGTTCGCCGATGGATGCGCTGGAACGCCATCGTGATCAGGTGCGGGTCTTGACCGTCACGCTGGCGCTGTTTGCCGTGCCGTTGCTGGTGGTGATCGGGTGCTTTGTGGTGCAGGTCACCGAAATGACCGTCGCGCGTCAGCAGCAGGAGATGGCGATGCTGCGCAGTCGCGGCAGTTCACGCTGGCAGGTGCTGGGGCTGGCGCTTGGTGAAGTGCTGTTGCTCGGCGCCGCAGCGTGGGCGGCTGGTTTACCGCTGGGATGGGCGCTGGCGCAGTTGATTGCCTGGACGATCTCGTTTCTGCGTTTCGCACTGCTCGATGTTCCCACGCCAACGCTGCTGCCTGCCAGCCCCTGGCACGCGCTGGCGACCATTCTCCTGGCGCTGCCGGCGGTGCTCCTGCCTGCACTGAGCGCCGCCGGTCGCACGATTATTTCGTATAAGAGCGAACGCGCGCGCGCCACACGCCCCCCTGTCTGGCAACGGCTCTATCTCGATGTACTCCTGCTGATGCCAGCACTCTATGGTTATCAACAGTTAAGGCTGAGTGGTATGATCGGCGTGCCTGGCGTTACTGTCGGCGCGGACGATCCGTTCCGCAATCCGCTGCTGCTGCTCGCGCCGGCGCTGATGGTTTTCGCCGGTGCGCTGATTGGCATGCGCTTTCTGCCACTGCTGTTGCGGGCACTGGCATGGGTTGCGGGGCAGGCGCCGGGGGTGGCGCTGGTCACGGCGCTGCGCTTCCTGTCGCGCACGCCGGGGACGTATGGCGGACCGGCGCTGCTGGTGGCGCTGACGCTGGCGCTGGCGACATTCACGTCATCCATGGCGCTGACCCTCGATCGTCACAGTGAAGAACGGGCTTACTACCGGGGTGCAGCGGATGTGCGCCTAGCGTACCCGGGCGCAGCGGTTACCTCGGCAAACATCGCCGGCGACCGGGAAATTGCGCTGGCGGAAACCAGCCTCGATCTGAGCGGCGGTACGCTGGGAACGACCGGAGAAGCCGATACGACGCCGAGCACGGCATATCTGTTCGTGCCGATGGAAGAATATCTGACTATTCCAGGGGTGACCGGCGCTACGCGGGTGGCGCCGGGCAAAGTGGATATTATCGTGGGGAATAATCCTGCCACCGGCGGCATCTTCTATGGCGTCGACCGAACGACGCTCGCGGCGGTGCTGGCGGATGCCTGGCGTCCTGACTATGCCGATGAGTCGCTTGGCGCGCTGATGAATCGTCTGGCGGATTACCCTGATGCAGCGCTGGTGTCGGAAACGTTTGCACGGGAGCGCGGGCTGCGGATTGGCGACCGCTTCACGCTGGCGATGAATGATCGCGGGCAGACGCAGAATGTGACCTTTACCGTTGTCGGCACGCTCACCTACTTTCCAACGCTCTATGATCAGGGGCTGCCATTCGTCATTGGAAACCTGGATTACAGTTTCGACTCGCAAGGGGGGCAGTACCCATATGAGGTCTGGTTATCGCTGGCGCCAGATGCAAACCTGCAAGCGGTCGCGGCAGCAGGGATCGGGTATGGGTTGCGCATGATCCGGTCAACGCCGCAGACGCTGCTCGACCTCGATCTGCGCCGACCGGAGCGGCAGGGTCTGTTCGGGTTGCTCTCGGTCGGTTTTCTGGCGACAACGGTGGTCACCGTGATCGGGTTCGTTGCCTACACCCTGCTCTCGTTTCAACGGCGGCTGGTGGAGCTGGGGGTTCTGCGCGCGATTGGTCTGAGTACACGGCAGTTGAGCATGGTGCTGGTGTTTGAACAGACGCTGGTGGTTGGGTTTGGCGCAGCGCTTGGAACGGCCGTTGGCATTCTGACAAGCCGATTGTTTATTCCGTTCCTTCAGGTGCGGACGGGCGTCTACCCGGAAACGCCGCCGTTCGTCGTGCAGATCGATTGGGAACGGATTGCGCTGGTGTATGGAATCTCCGGCGGGCTGCTCACTGTGACGATTGTCGCAATTGTGTTGCTTTTGCGCCGGATGCGAATCTTCGAGGCGGTGAAACTTGGCGAGGCGGTGTAAGCGGATGATGAAGACGCTTGAAGAACCGGGGCATCTCTGCTACTATAACCGCAATCGCGTACTACAGGGATAAGGAGCGCCTTGCATGCCTCGATTTGTGATTGCAATTTGCGCTGGCATCTTCGCAGCCGGATTGCTGACAGGTTTTGCCCGGGTAATGGAAGCGGCAGCGCTGCGCGCCATTCCGCATGCGCCGTTGCTGGCGTTGACCGAAACGGTCGAAGCGCGCCCGACTGATACTCCACTGCCCACGGAGACGCCGCCGCCGACGACCCCGCCGGAGACGCCGCCGCCGACGACCCCGCCGGAGACGCCGGTTCAGGAACAGCAGACGCCGCCGCCGACTGCGACGGTTGTGTCGACCGAAACGCTAACTCTGACGCCAACGCCAACCGCATCGATTCCTGTCACCTTGCCTGGAACCGGAGCGTCCGCCGCCGGTGGCGCACCGTTGATTCTGCTGTTGCTGGCGCTGATTGTTGTGGCTGGCGGTTTATTAACACGCAGCCGTAAGGCATAACCCGGAGGAGAATCGGCGCGGCAGAAGCGTTGCTGCCTGTGCTGCCTGAATTGCAATGATGACACGTCTTGCTCTCGTTCTTGCGCTGGTCATCGGTAGTGTGTGGGGTGCTGCGACATCTGCCGGCGCCATCGATCATGGCGGCGAAACGCTGGTTGTTCAGACAATGGGCAGCCGAACGCGGATCGTCTGGCAGCCGACCGGGATTGATCCATCCCAGCCGGTTGAACCGGTTCTGGTTGCGTTGCATGTCATTGGTAATGCGGTTGTCGTGCCGCGAGTGCTGGCGCTCGATGATGCGCCATGGGCGGGCGAACCCGATAATCTGCCCGTGGCGCCGGTGTTTGTTCTGCGCGAGTCGTCTCAGCGTGGCGAGCGGCTGGCTGTGCTGGCGCTGAATCCGGTCTACCTGCGTGATGGGCAGGCGCGCATGGTGCGCATGCTCGAGGCGCTGATTGAAGACGCGACTCCGCTGGATGACGCTCCCGTTCCTGCCGCTGCCGCATCCCTGGCAGCGCCTGCCTCTGGTCGTCCGCCGGACTTTCCGCCGTCTCCGGCGCTGCGGGTGCGGGTGGACCGTGCAGGGATGCAGGTCATTCCGGTCAGCGTTCTGCCCCCGGCGATCGTCGGGGCTTCGGCGCGCATCAGGCTCAGCCGCGCCGGGGTGGAAATTCCGCTCGAACTGCATGACGCGAATGGCAATGGTGTGTGGGGCGATCCCGACGATGAACTGCGCTTCTACGCGCCGCCGCCAGGCGATCGCTGGAACCGCAGTGATACGTACTGGGTGACCCTCGAAGATGGTGCGCGACTGCGCGTTTCATCACGTGCGGCTGGCATACCACCGGGTGAAGCTCCGTCCAGCGCGCTGGAGCGGGGTGTCGTGCGTGGAATGACCTACTATGACTCGCGTCGTCCTGGCAGCGACGGCGATCACTGGTTTGCGAAGCTGTTGCGCGCCGAAGCGGGGCAACCGGCGGACGATCAGGCGGTCATGACCGTTCCGTTGACGACGACTCTGCCAGCAGCAACTGGCATGGTAACCCTGACGGTCTACGTCCATGCACAATCGGGCGGCGCCCGGCGTCTGACCGCGTCTGTCGAGCCGAGCAGCGGATCGCCGGTTGAGTGGAGCGGCAGCGGAGATGCGACCCTGACTCTCAGTGTGGCAGGCAGTCCAGCGGCTGCACCACAGGCGCGCCTGACGCTGACCGCCGTCGCCGGGTATGTGCAGGTTGCTGTCGATACCGTCGCATGGATGCGACCGGTGCAGTTGCAGTTCGGCGGTAAGGGTGCGGTCTTTCGAGGCGCGTCAGACCAGCGCGCCTACCGGTTGACCGGTGCGCCTTCCGGGTTCAATGTCTACGACATCACCGATCCGATGGCGCCGGTACGACTACAGTTGCCTGCCGGTTCCGCGTTTGAAGATGGTTTGCCAGGACGGTCGTATCTCCTGACCGGCGATGGAACTGTGTTCACGCCGATTGTCGAAGCGTTTACGCCGCCAGCATTGCCAGCCGGCGATGTGCTGTACATTGCCCCCTCGATGCTGCACGCGGCGCTGGCGCCGCTCATCGACCTGCGACGCACACAGGGATACAGCGTGGCGGTCGTCGATGTGCAGCACATTTACGACGGTTGGAGTTACGGTCAGGTTGATCCGGCTGCGATCCGCGCCTTCCTGCAATTCGCGCGACCTCAGGCAGTGACACTGGTCGGCGACGGCAGTTCCGATCCGTTTAACTACACGGATCGCGGTGCGAAGAACGTCAACCTGATTCCGCCGTACCTGGCGATGGTCGATCCGTGGTTGGGCGAAACCGCGTGTGAAACGTGTTACGCGCAGCTTGATGGCGAGCGCCCCACCGATGATCGGTTGCCGGACGTCTGGTTGGGACGGCTGCCGGTGAAAAGCGCTGCTGAGTTGCAGATGCTGGTCGCCAAAATTATCCGGTACGAAACGGCGGCAACTGGTGGGACGTGGCGTAGCCGGATGATCTACCTGGCGGATGATGCGGACACAAGCGGCGATTTTGCTGTCCAGGCGGAAGCAAGTATTGCGCTCCAGCCGACAGGTATTCAGATCAGCCGGGTCTTTTTCGGCAACGGTCCCGGTCAAATCCCAACCGCAGCGGCCGCGCGGGCAGCGACGATGGCGCAGTTCAGCAGCGGAGCAGCAGTCGTCGCCTACGTTGGGCATGCGCACCAGCAGCAGTGGGCGGTGACCGAGTTGAGCGCGCCGGAGAACTGGCTGCTCCATCGTTCCGACGTAGCGGCGCTGACGAATGGCGAGCGGTTGCCGGTCGTGCTGGCGCTCACCTGTCTGAGTAGCGCATTTCAATGGCCCTCATACGTGGGCATGACACTCGATGAGGCGCTGTTGTTGCACGAGAAGGGCGGCGCTGTGGCGGTCTGGGGTCCAACGGGGCTTGGCGTTTCCTATGGGCACGACAAGTTGCAGCAGGGATTCTTCCGCGCCTTCTGGTCGCCGGCGCCGGATGTGGGAGTTGAACGTGCCGTGCCGCTCGGTGCATTGACCGGCGCCGGTTTTCGGGAACTGTTCACCGGCAGTGCATGCTGTCAGGAAACGATCTTCACCTATGCGCTGCTCGGCGATCCGCTGACACCGCTGCGTATAACGGCGGGAGCGCGTGTGATGCTGCCGCTGGTGCAGCGGTAGCATGTGTTGTGATAGCGGAACAGGCGTAAGCCGACAGGGAATGCTGCGGCTTATGTCCGACCAGGTCCATCGTTGCACGAGGAGCGCTTGTGCGCAGCCTGATCGCTGTGCCGCGCTGTGCTATACTTCATGCCCCAGTTCTGGCTATTGCCTGGCAGAGAGGAGCAAAGTCCAGCGATGTCTGTGATTCGGCGCCTGATGACAGCGGATGAGTTGTTCCACACGCCTGCCGATGGATTCCGGTACGAACTCGTCCGGGGAGAACTGCGCCGTATGTCGTCAGCCGGATATCAGCGTGGCCGCATTGTGATGAACGTGGCTACGCCGCTCGAATCGATCCAGCGTTGCCACGCTGGACGACGGCGCGCCGTGATTTCGGGCAAGCGCGCACCGTTGATGCCGGCGCTGCGCAGCACCAGAAAGCACACCCGGTCACCCTGCTCACACCCGATCCACCCGTGGAGCGTGCGTCCATCGGCGAGGCGCACCTGCACGGCGGCGTTGAACACCCGCAGATTGACGCTTTCCTCCCACGTTTGCGAAAATGTGATTTCCTGGTAGGGAATGCCATGCCGGCGCAGCGTAGCGGCAATGGCGTCTTTGTGCGTGCGTATCTCCGACGGGCGGACATACCGCACCGCCACGGCGACAATCAGGCAGAGGAGCATACTCGTCGCCATGCCTGCCGCCAGCAGATACCGACGATCATGTTCAGCGAGCACCGGCGCATCCTGCGGATTGACGACTTCCTCTCGTGTGATTATACTACACTTTATCGTGCTATTCTTTGCGCCTTCCGTCACAAGGGCGCGCCATGCGACTCCGGGTTGTGCCCGTGGGGTTCTTTGGCGTACCTGGGAGACGAAGGCGCTGCCGGATCCGTGTCAGCCGTATGATAGGAGGTTAAGGATGTGTCTCCCGGAAACGCTCGCCAGCATGCGGTCTCCTGAAATCAGCCGCCGCAACCTGCTCAAATTCGGTCTTGGCGCTGCCGTCGCCGCTGCGTTGCCGCTCGGGTCGGCGCAGGCGGCGACGGTGCGCCGCACCACATTCCGCCAGGTGCTCGACCTGACCCATGTGCTTGGGACGCAGTTTCCGCTCTTTCCCGGCGCGGCGCCATTCCGCATTCAGCAGGCGGTCTCGCACGACAAGGATGGCTACTATGGCAGCATCCTGACCTACTGGGAGCATTCAGGGACGCACATGGACGCACCGGTGCATTTTGCGCCGAATGGGTTGTTTGTTGACCAGTTGAAGGTGGAAAATCTTGTGGTTCCGGCAGTGGTGATCAACATCACCGAAAAAGTGCGCCGTGATCCTGATTCGGTCGTGACGCCGGACGACATTCGCGCCTGGGAGCGACGCTACGGGCGCATTCCCGACAATGCCGCCGTGCTCATGGCGAGCGGTTGGGGCGCTCGAGCCGCCTCGGTCGAGGCGTTTCGCAATACCGACAGCAGCGATGTGATGCACTTCCCGGGCTTTGGCAAGGATGCGATTGACTTTTTGCTGACCGAACGGCGCATCTCCGGCATTGGCGTTGATACCTTGAGCCTCGACCATGGACCATCGACGACGTTTGCCGTTCACTACACGCTGCTGCCGACCAACCGCTGGGGGTTAGAGAACCTGGCGAATCTGGAGTCGATCCCGCCAAGTGGCGCGACGCTCTTTGTGGGTGCGCCGAAGATTGCGGCAGGTTCCGGCGGGCCGACTCGTGTGATGGCGGTCTGGTGAGCCGTCAGATAACGAATGCGTCGAATTCCGGTGCGGCAAGCATGCCGGCGCGCGGCATCACTATCTCGCGGTAGCGACGCTCTTCGCTGGCGGTGCGCACCAGGTCGTATAGTTCGTCCCGGCGCTGCGGGTCGTCGAAACTGCGGGCAAGCCGTTCGAGACGCAGGCGATCATCCGGCATCGCGGTCAGCCGATACATCGGTTGACCGCAACACTCTGTTTTGCTCAGCAAGCCGGTGTTTGCCAGTTCATCGAGCGCCTCGGCGATCGCCCACGGGCTTTCGCGCAGACGTTGCTGCGCGTTGGCTGTACTCAGGCTCAGCCAGGGATATTCGGCAAACAGCAGAACGAGTCGAAGTTTCAACAGCGAGTCGATCTGTCCAGGGGAAATGAGCCCTTGTTCATAGCGCTCCATCGCTCACCTCATCGTGAGAACGGCTACAAGGCAGCACCGCCTTGACTCTCGATTGGCGGACATCGATCACGCTCGTTCCGCCTCAGTGACGTTGATTGCGGAGACACGAAGGACTCACCCGTCATCAGGAGTGACCCACGCATTCCCCCAAATGCGGTATAAGCGCATATTCCGAACGCTTATCTCCTGATCTGTTTCAGATCGTAGCACGGGCTGCGCCAGCGATGAGGCGGAGCGTCGCTACGCACGGTGAACGTTCCATAACGAATATGCGTTTCCGTTAGCATTTCCTGTGTCTATCCCCACGAACTATGGCGAGGAAGCGTCACTCTCTGTTGCGTGTTCTTCACTGCCTGGCTTTCCGGTGCGGCGTATACTGTCAAGCGTGCTACACAATAATTTGTTCCCTTTTGCCATATCTCTTGCCAGAGTCGGCTGACGTGACAGCATTCGCCAGGCCGCTTCTTTGTTGCATGCTCTGGCTTGCGAGGAGGTCACCATGAAACGGAGTTGGGTAACGCTGGAAGGCAATGAAGCTGCTGCCAGCATCGCGTATCGCTTGAGCGAAGTTATTGCGATTTATCCCATCACACCCTCGACGCCGATGGGCGAATTGGCGGATGCCTGGGCTGCCGCCGGAAGGCCCAATCTGTGGGGGACGCCGCCGCTGGTCATTGAGATGCAGTCGGAAGGCGGTGCGGCTGGTGCGTGTCATGGAGCGTTGCAACGCGGCGCGCTGACGACGACCTTTACCGCATCGCAGGGACTGCTCTTGATGATCCCAAACATGTACAAGATCGCCGGTGAACTGACGCCGACGGTCTTTCATATTGCGGCGCGCTCGATTGCAGCGCATGCGCTGTCGATCTTCGGCGATCATCAGGATGTGATGGCGGTGCGGCAGACGGGATGGGCGCTGCTGGCGTCGTCGTCGGTGCAGGAGGCGCATGATCTGGCGCTGGTGGCGCACTCGGCGACGTTGAAGGCGCGCGTGCCGTTCCTCCATTTCTTCGACGGCTTCCGCACGTCGCACGAGATCAATAAGATTGAGCAATTGACCGATGACGACCTGCACGCGATGATTGATCCATCACTGATCGAGGCGCACCGCGCGCGCGCGCTCAGCCCGGATCATCCGATTATTCGCGGGACGGCGCAGAACCCCGATGTGTACTTCCAGGCGCGTGAGACGGTCAATCCCTTCTACGCCGCCACGCCTGGCATCGTTCAGGAAACGATGGAGAAGTTCGCGCAGTTGACGGGTCGCGCCTACCATCTCTTCGATTACACCGGCGCGCCGGACGCCGAGCGCGTGCTTGTGATCATGGGGTCTGGCGCGGAAACGGCGCGTGAGACAGCGCAGTTCCTGGCAGAGCGTGGTGCGAAGGTCGGTGTGGTGACGGTGCGCCTCTATCGCCCGTTCTCGGTGGCGCATTTTGTGGCGGCATTGCCAGCGACCGTGCAGCGCATTGCGGTGCTCGACCGTACGAAGGAAGCGGGGAGCAGCGGCGAGCCGCTCTATCTCGATGTGGTGGCGGCAATGGCGGAGAGCGGACGCCACCTGCCGGTGATCGGCGGTCGATATGGTCTGTCGTCGAAAGAATTCACCCCCGCAATGGCAAAAGCCGTCTTTGACGAATTGACGAAGGATCAGCCGAAGAATCATTTCACGGTGGGCATTGTCGATGATGTGGGGCACACCAGTCTGGATGTCGATCCATCGTTCTCGATCGAGTCGCCGCGCACCGTGCGCTGCCTGTTCTACGGTCTTGGCGCAGATGGCACCGTCGGCGCCAACAAGAACTCGATCAAGATCATCGGCGAAGAAACCAACAACTACGCGCAGGGCTACTTCGTCTACGACTCAAAGAAATCCGGGTCGATGACGGTGTCGCACCTGCGCTTCGGTCCCGATCCCATTCGCGCTCCCTATCTGGTCGAGCGGGCAAACTTTGTCGCCTGCCATCAATTCTCGTTCCTGGAGCGCATCGATGTGCTCAAGGCGGCGGAACCGGGCGCGGTCTTCCTGCTCAACAGCATGTATGGACCGGACGAGGTCTGGTATCACCTGCCGCGCGAAGTGCAGGACGACATTGTGCGCAAGCAACTGAAGTTCTACGTCATCGATGGCGACCGGGTGGCGAAAGAGAGTGGCATGGGACGCCGGGTCAACACGGTGATGCAGACGGCATTCTTTGCGATTTCAGGCGTGCTGCCGCGCGAGGAAGCTATTGCCGAGATCAAGCGCAGCATCAAGAAGACGTATGGCAAGCGCGGCGAAGCAGTGGTGCAGCAGAACTATCGCGCCGTCGATGCCGCTCTGACGCGCCTGTACGAGGTCGATGTCGAGAAGTTCGCCGGGTTCCGCTCACCGAAGACGCGCCGGCCGCCGGTACCCGACAATGCGCCCGACTTCGTCAAAGATGTGCTTGGTCCGATGATCGCCTACGAAGGCGACTCGTTGCCGGTGAGCAAACTGCCGGTCGATGGAACCTTCCTCACCGGCACGGCAGCCTGGGAGAAACGCGCGATTGCGCTGGAAGTGCCGGTCTGGGAGCCGGACATCTGCATTCAGTGTGGCAAGTGCGCGTATGTGTGTCCCCATGCAGTCATCCGCACGAAGGTGTACGAACCGGCGCTGCTCGAGGGTGCGCCCGAAACGTTCCTCAGCAGTGAGGCGCGCTTCAAAGAGTTCCCCGGTCAGAAGTACACGCTGGCGATTTCGCCGGAAGACTGCACCGGCTGCGGGTTGTGCGTCGAAGTTTGTCCGGCGAAGGATAAGCGGCAGGTGGGGCGCAAGGCGATCAACATGAAGCCGCTGGTCGATGTGCGCGAGCGTGAAGTGCGCAACTGGGACTTCTTCCTGACCATCCCGGATGTCCCACGGACCGCCATGCATCCGGGATCGATCAAGAACTCGCAATTGCTCCTGCCGCTGTTCGAGTTCTCTGGCGCCTGCGCCGGGTGCGGCGAGACGCCGTACATCAAACTGCTCACGCAACTGTTTGGGGATCGGACGTTGATTGCCAATGCAACCGGTTGTTCGTCGATCTACGGCGGCAACCTGCCGACGACGCCGTACACGAAGAATGCCGACGGGCGCGGTCCCACGTGGAGCAACTCGCTCTTTGAGGATAACGCCGAGTTTGGTCTCGGTATGCGACTGGCGCTCGACCAGCAGATCGAGCATGTGCGGGAACTGCTGCCACTGTTTACGCCGGTGGTGGGGCAGGACCTGGTGGATGCGCTGTTGAACGCTGACCAGAGCACCGAGGCGGGGATCGCTGCACAGCGCGAGCGCGTTGAGTTGCTCAAGCAGCGTTTGCATACGCTGGATCGCAGCCAGTTCCCGGATGTTGTCGAGCGTGAGCACGAACTCCTCAGCCTGGCGGATGTATTGGTGAAGAAGAGCGTCTGGATCGTCGGCGGCGACGGCTGGGCATACGACATCGACTATGGCGGGCTCGACCATGTGCTGGCGTCGGGGTACAACGTCAATGTGCTGGTGCTCGACACCGAGGTGTATTCGAACACTGGCGGGCAGGCGTCGAAAGCGACGCCGATCGGTGCAGTCGCCAAGTTTGCCGCCAAAGGCAAGGCAGTGCCGAAGAAGGATCTCGGTCTGATTGCGATGGCGTATGGCAACATCTACGTGGCGCGGGTGGCGATGGGCGCCGACGATGTGCAGACGCTGCGCGCCTTTATGGAGGCGGAGGCGTATGACGGACCCTCGCTGATTATTGCGTACTCGCACTGCATCGCCCACGGCATCGACATGCGCAAAGGTCTCGAGCAGCAGAAACTAGCGGTTCAGACCGGCTACTGGCCCCTGTACCGTTACAACCCGATGCTGGCAGCCGAAGGGAAGAATCCGTTGATCATCGACTCGAAAGACCCGACGCTGCCGCTCGAGAAGTTCGTCTATAACGAGACGCGCTACCGCATGCTGGTGCAGAGTGACCCGCATCGCGCAGAAGATCTGTTGCATAAAGCAGAGGCGTCGGTGCGTGCACGCTGGCAGCACTACAAGGAACTGGCGACGCTCAGTGAGGTTAAGGCGGAACACGACGGGCATTGAGCGGTGGCATTCTGAGGCTTCGTGGCGGGGGCGGGCCAACGCGGTGTATGGGGCGGGTCTGTGACCCGCCTCTACGATTGGCGCGCGCTGGTGGATGGCGACCCGGCGTGGGGGCGGGTCAA
Source organism: Roseiflexus sp. (assembly GCF_057785375.1). Lineage (NCBI taxonomy): Bacteria > Bacillati > Chloroflexota > Chloroflexia > Chloroflexales > Roseiflexaceae > Roseiflexus > Roseiflexus sp. Next base: position 43 of record NZ_JBYNRX010000025.1, on the reverse strand, counting down.
CGGTGTATGGGGCGGGTCACAGACCCGCCCCGACGATTGGCGC